>CAKSHV010000053.1 GCA_934457515.1 uncultured Clostridia bacterium | reverse complement strand
ATAATGCCAAGCGCAATGGTAAACCCAAGCCCCATGCCGGCACCGTCTAAAACAGACTGCCAAACGGTGTTTTTCGAGGCAAACGCCTCGGCACGCGCAAGGATAATGCAGTTTACCACAATCAGCGGAATAAACACGCCAAGCGATTTGGAAAGGGACGGCAAATATGCCTTAAGCAGCATTTCAACAATGGTAACAAATGCCGCAATAATTACAATATATGCGGCAATGCGCACTTTCGAGGGAATGAATTTCCGAAGTGCCGAAATCACCGCGTTCGAGCAGATTAAAACCACCATGGCGGACAGCCCCATGCCGATTGCATTTATCACAGAGGTTGTGGTCGCCAATGACGGACACATGCCGAGCAGCAGCACGAAAACAGGGTTTTCTTTAAACAAGCCTTTTGTAAAATTGTTCATTTTGCCGCCTCCTTCATCTGTTCGATTGCGGCGTTAACCGCTCTTGTTACGGCTTTTGACGTGATGGTTGCACCTGAAATTGCCTGAATGTCGTTATCTTTCGGGCTGTTTTTCACCACTTCAATGCCTGCCTGTTTGCCTTTAAACCGGTTCTTAAATTCATCTTTTGTGGAATTTGCGCCAAGACCCGGCGTTTCGGAATGTTCCAAAATGTCAATCGCCGTCACTTTTCCGTCCAAGTCCACGCCGGTCATCACTTTCACGTCGCCGCCGTAGCCTTTTTCGGTGTTCACAACGCAGTATCCGACCGTTTGTCCGTCTTTTTTCGCCTCGTAAACGGTTAAATCATCATTTTCTTTCGTAATGGTAAACTCGTCGGCGTCCATAACGCCGCGAAGCGACTCCTGCAGCTGATTTTCACTGTTCTGTTCAATTAACGGCGCGGTTTTTTGATTCACAACCGCCAGTGCCGCCGCCAAAACCACCGCAATAATCACCAAAGTGGAAATCATGCGGAACACGGAATTGCTTTTATCCATTTTGTTTCGCACCTCCGTATTTTTTATTTTTCGTAAATTTGTCAATCAGCGGGGTTACCACGTTCATCACCAAAATCGAGTAGCTAACGCCCTCGGGCAGGTTGCCGAACGTGCGGATAACCACCGTTAAAACGCCGAGCAGCAGCGCGTATACAATCTGTCCTTTCACCGTCATGGGAGATGTGGTATAGTCGGTTGCCATAAAAATCGCACCGAGCATTAAACCGCCAGAAAGAATTTGATACACTCCGTCCTGTCCCAATGCATAGGACAAAACAAATACCGTGCCGATGTAAATTACGGGAATGTGCCAGGTAATGACTTTTCTGTATAATAAGTAAATAAGTCCGATTAACAGCGCCGCCGCGCTGATTTCGCCGATGCAGCCGGGGCAGGAACCCAAAAATAAATCAAGGTAAGAATACACGCCTTTTTCCGCAACCAACGGGGTTGCGCTTGAAACCGCCGCCGTGCCGAACAGATTGCCTTTTAACGGGTTTGTCCACGTCGTCATGGCAACGGGATAGCACGAAAGCAAAAATGCGCGCGCCGCCAGGGCGGGGTTAACAAAATTGTGTCCCAGTCCGCCGAAAAAGCATTTTACAATAATGATGGCAAACGCCGCGCCCACAATTCCCATCCAAAGCGGAGCGGATGCGGGCATGTTAAATGCCAAAAGCAGACCGGTGATGGCTGCCGAACAGTCCGAAACGGTGGTTTCTTTTTTGGTTAATCTGCACCATATGTATTCAAACAAAACGGCGGATAAAACGCACATGGCAGAAAGCAAAAGTGCGTTTATGCCGAACGCGAAAATGCTGACCAAAAGCGCCGGAATGAGTGCAATTAAAACATCGCGCATTAAAACCGGCATGGGGCGGTCGCACCGAACGTGCGGCGCATATGAAACAATCAGTTTATTCTCCATTTTTCCCTATCCTTTCTTAACAAGCGCCTTGCCCGCCTTAATGTGCTGCACCATAAACCGCCGCTGCGGACAGATAAATGCACACGAGCCGCACTCCATGCAGTCTAAAATGTGATATTCTTTTAATTTTTCCACATCTTTCTGAACAGAGAACACGCTTAAGAAATTGGGCATAAGCCGCATGGGACAGACCTGAACGCACTTGCTGCATTTAATGCACGCCCCCTCTTCTTTTCCAAAGGTCGGCGGTTCTTTAAATGCCAAAATGCCGGACGTTCCCTTAATTACGGGCGCTTTGATGTCGGTTTGTGCAATGCCCATCATTGGGCCTCCCATAACCACTTTTTTCGGTTCTTCCACAAAACCGCCCGCCGATTCAAACAACTCGGAAAACGGAACGCCAATGCGCACGCGCAAATTTTTCGGTGATTTTACCGCGTCGCCCGAAACGGTCACAACCCGCTCGATAAGCGGCATATTTCTTACCACTGCCTCTGCAACCGCAATGCAGGTATCAATATTATTCACAATAATCCCAACCGCCGCGGGCAGCCCGCCGGACGGCACCTGTTTTTTCGTAACCGCCTGAATCAGCTGTTTCTCACTGCCCTGGGGATATTTGGTTTTCAAAACGCCGACTTCCATATTTTCATAATCGGAAACGATTTGCTGCATGGCACAAATCGCGTCTTTTTTATTGTTTTCAATGGCAATAATAATTTCTTTCGCGCCGACCGCCTTTGCAATCATCAGCGCGCCGACCGCAACCTTTTGTCCCTGTTCCAACATCTCGCGGTGGTCTGCGGTAAGATACGGTTCGCACTCCGCGCCGTTAATCACAACGGTTGTAATGTCCGTGCCCTCGGGCGGATTTAATTTCACGTGGGTCGGAAACGCCGCGCCGCCCATGCCGGTAATGCCCGCTTCTTTCACCTTTTCCACAATGCCCTTCGGGTCTAACTTTTCTATGTATTCCTTCACCTTTTTCGGTGTCATTTCCAAATCCCAGCTGTTAATTTCGGGACTTAGTTCATCTTTTCCGTCGTTTTCAATAAAAACGCACATTTCTTCCCCGCCGCCGGGATGCGGATAGGGTGCAATTTTGGTAACCGTGCCCGAAACCGAGGCGTGAACGGGCGCCGAAACATACGAGGTCTGCTCGCCGATTTTCTGTCCCATCAAAACCCTGTCCCCAACTTCAACAATCGGCTTACAGGGCGCGCCGATATGCTGCCTAAGCGGAATCATAACCTCTCCTTGCGCAATGTGCGGCGTGACAGACACTTTGTTTGTTCTGTATTTCTCATCTTTCGGATGAACGCCGCCTTTAAAGGTTTTAAGCCGCATTTTCTTTCCCCCTTGTTTTAATAAAATGTCTTTACTTTAAAAACGCCCTAAGGCGCAGTTTTTTACGCTGCGCCTTAACTGTTTAATTTTCTTCGGGTGTTGCAGAAGTTTCCGCACCGTTATTTTCGGTGTTTTCCTCTTCTTCATCCTCGTGCTGTGCCTGTGCGATGGACACAATTTTCTCGTCTTCTGCAAGGCGCATTAACATAACGCCCTGGGTTGCTCTGCCCATGCGCGAAATGCCGCTGACCGCCGTGCGGATAATGGTGCCGCCCGAGGTGATTAACATAACATCGTCATTCTCCCCGACCGCCTTAACGCCGACCAGTTTGCCCGTCTTTTCGGTGATCTTATAGGTCTTAACGCCCTTGCCGGCACGGCTTTGAATTTTGTATTCATCAGACGCCGTAACCTTGCCCAAGCCATTTTCGGTAACAAGCAGCAGCTCTGCGTCGCCGTCTAATATTGCGGAACCAACCACATAGTCGCCGTCCGACAAATCAATGGCGCGCACACCGTGCGCCGTTCTGCCCATGGACCGAACATCCGTTTCCTTAAATCGAATGGATTTGCCGTCATGCGTTACCACAAACACCTGATTGTCGCCGTTTGTAAGCTTAACGTTTATAAGCTCGTCTTCTTCATTTAAGGAAATGGCGTACAAACCGCCCTTGCGGTTGGTGTCATAATCGGTAAGCGGTGTTTTCTTAATCACACCCTCTTTGGTAATCATGGTTAAGAACTGATTTTCGCTAAATTCCGTAACCGGAATGATGGTGGTCACTTTTTCGTTCGGCATAAGCTGCAGCAGGTTTACAATTGCGCTGCCCTTTGCCTGCCGTCCCGCCTCGGGCAACTGATATGCCTTTAAGCGATACATTCTGCCTAAGTTTGTGAAGAACAAAACATAATCGTGGGTTCTGCACACAATTAAGTTTTCCACAAAGTCCTCTTCGCGGGTTGCAAGCGCCGAAACGCCCTTGCCGCCTCGTCTCTGGCTTCTGTATGTGTCGGACGCCAGGCGTTTTACATAGCCGAAGTGCGTCAGCGTAACCACATTTTCCTCGTCCGCAATCAAATCTTCATCGTCGATTTCGTCAATCACGTTTGCAATTTCACTGCGGCGGTCGTCATTATATTTTTCTTTAATCTCGGTCAGTTCATCTTTAATAATGCCTAAAATCTTCTTTTCGTCCGCCAAAATGCCTTTCAATTCGGCAATTTTAATGTTGAGTTCGTTAATTTCCGCCTCAACTTTTTCTCTCTCCAAGCCGGACAGGCGGATTAGGCGCATATCCAAAATCGCCTTTGCCTGAATTTCGGACAGTTCAAACCGCGCCATTAAGCGCTCTTTCGGGTCATCATAGCTGCTGCGGATAATGGAAATAACCTCGTCAATATTATCGGTCGCAATTTTTAAACCTTCTAAAATATGCACGCGGTTTTCCGCTTTTTCCAGTTCAAATTTGGTGCGGCGGGTGATAACATTTTCCTGGTGACGGATATATTCCTCTAAAATTTCTTTTAAATTCAAAATTTTCGGTTTGTTATCCACCAACGCCAGCATAATAATGCCAAACGTTTCCTGCATCTGCGTGTTTTTATACAAATGATTTAACACAACCGAACCAATCGCGTCGCGCTTTAATTCAATAACAATGCGCATACCCGCTCTGTCCGATTCATCGCGCAAATCGGAAATACCCTCAATCCGCTTATCTTTCACGCACTCGGCAATTTTTTCAACCAAACGCGCCTTGTTTACCTGATACGGAATTTCGGTTACGATAATTTTCTGTCTGCCGTTTGCCTCTTCTTCGATTTCGGCGCGGGCACGCATGATAATTTTGCCGCGGCCGGTGTGATATGCCGCGCGGATACCGCTTCTGCCCATGATAATTGCGCCGGTCGGAAAATCAGGACCTTTGATATATTCCATCAGCTCGTCAATCGAAAGTTCGGGATTATCAATCAGGGCGCAAACCGCGTCAATCGTTTCGCCCAAATTATGGGGCGGAATGTTGGTCGCCATACCAACCGCGATACCCGAGGAGCCGTTAATCAAAAGCTGCGGAACCTTAGACGGCAGAACCGAGGGTTCTTCACAGTGTTCGTCATAGTTCGGCACAAAATCAACGGTATTTTTTTCAATATCTTTCACCATTTCCAGTGAAAGTTTCTGCATTCTTGCCTCTGTATAACGGTATGCAGCCGGCGGGTCGCCGTCGACCGAACCGAAGTTACCGTGACCGTCCACCAGCGGATAGCGCAGCGAAAAGTCCTGTGCCATACGAACCAGCGAATCGTAAACCGCCGCGTCACCGTGGGGATGATATTTACCCAAAACGTCGCCGACGGTGGTTGCACACTTACGGTACGGTTTGTCGGGCGTCAGTCCGCTTTCATACATGGTATAGATAATTCTTCTGTGAACCGGCTTTAAACCGTCACGCACATCGGGCAGCGCACGCGAAACAATAACGCTCATCGCATAGTCGATGTACGACTTTTTCATTTCTTTATTTAAATCGACATTAACAATATTTTGATTTTCATATTCCATTTCTTATCCTCCCCCTTTCTTAAATATCGAGGTTTACAACATACTGCGCATTTTCTTCGATAAACTCACGGCGCGGCTCAACCTTATCTCCCATCAGAATGGTGAAAATCTTGTCCGCCTCAATCGCGTCGTTTAATTCCACGCGCAGCATGGTTCTGGTTTCGGGGTTCATGGTGGTGTCCCACAGCTGTTCGGGCTGCATTTCACCCAAACCTTTATAGCGCTGAATTTTCGCACCCTCGCCGAACTCTTTTAAAAGAGCTGCAAGCTGGTCGTCATCATACGCATATTTTTCCTGTTTTCCTTTATACACCTTGTAAAGCGGCGGCTGCGCCAAATACACATATCCGTGCTCTACCAGCGGGCGCATAAAGCGGAAGAAGAAGGTTAAAAGCAGCGTTCTGATATGCGAACCGTCCACATCGGCATCGGCCATGATGATAATTTTGTGGTATCTTAATTTTTCAATATCGAAATCTTCGCCGATACCCGCGCCGAGCGCCGTGATAACGGGGGTTAACTTATCGTTGCCGTACACTTTGTCTACACGCGCTTTTTCAACGTTTAACATTTTGCCCCACAGCGGCAAAATTGCCTGGAACGAACGGTCTCTTCCCTGCTTTGCCGAACCGCCCGCCGAATCACCCTCGACGATGTAAATCTCGGTATTGGCAGGGTTTCTGTCCGAACAGTCTGCCAGTTTTCCCGGCAGTTTTGTGCCCTCTAAGGCAGATTTTCTTCTGGTTAATTCTCTTGCTTTGCGTGCCGCCTCTCGTGCGCGGGACGCGTTTACGCTTTTTTCAACAATGCTTCGCGCAACAGCGGGATTTTCCTCCAAAAATGCACCGAATTTTTCGGTCATGGCGCTTTCTACCAAATCTTTGATCTCGGCATTGCCAAGCTTGGTTTTGGTCTGTCCCTCAAACTGCGCTTCCTGCAATTTAACCGAAATAACCGCCGTTAAGCCCTCTCGGGTGTCCTCACCGGATAAATTCTTGTCTTTCTCTTTAATCAGGTTATTCTTCTGCGCCCATGCATTTAACAGATTGCGCAAAGAATTTTTAAAGCCGGTTTCGTGCGTACCGCCTTCGGTGGTATGAATGTTATTGGCAAAGGTTAAAATCTGCTCGTCATAGGAGTCGGTATACTGCATGGCGATTTCCACCATTTCCGTTTCTCCCTCTTTTTTTATGTAAATAACATTCGGATGAATCGGCTCTCTTTTTTCGTTGATATACTCAACAAAAGACGAAATACCGCCCTCGTAATGAAGAATATTCTCTTTTTCCTGTCCTTCTCTCAAATCCTTTAAGATAATACGCACACCGCCGTTTAAAAACGCCTGCTCACGGAGGCGCTTTAAAAGCGTGTCGTAATTAAAGATAACGGTGTCAAAAATTTCGGGGTCGGGCAGGAATGTGATTTTTGTACCCGTCTTGTCGGTCGTGCCCGTGTCGGTTAATTTTCCGTCCGCCTTGCCGCGGTGATAGCTTTGGCTGTGAACCTTGCCGTCTTTATACACCTCAACCTTAAGCCAGGTGGAAAGCGCGTTTACAACCGACGCGCCAACGCCGTGCAAACCGCCCGAAACCTTATATCCCCCGCCGCCGAATTTGCCGCCGGCATGCAGAATGGTGAAAACAACCTCAACCGTATCGATTCCCATTTTGGGATGAATGCCAATCGGAATACCGCGGCCGTCGTCCTCTACGGTAATCGAATTATCGGGGTTAATTGAAACGTAAATGTTTTTGCAATACCCCGCCAGTGCCTCGTCGATTGCGTTGTCCACAATTTCATACACCAAATGATGCAGACCCCGCTCGGACGTGGAACCGATGTACATGCCCGGGCGTTTGCGAACCGCCTCTAAGCCCTCTAAGACCTGAATTTGTTCGGCGCCGTATTCATTATTGTTCTGCTGCATTTCATCTTTGTTCGCCATATCTTAAAAATGCTCCTTTCGCCGCGTTATGCGGCTTTTTTCCATATTTCTATTCCGTAATTTTTCCGTTTTCTATATAAATCAGCTTGGTATCCTTTCTTCTTCCGAAATTCGCCTTGTCGGTGCCGGTGATAAGTACCTGTTTGCCGCGGATTTCGTTTAAAAGATACTGCCGTCTGGTTTGGTCAAGCTCGGATAATATATCGTCTAATATCAAAATCGGATATTCTTTAAAATCTTCGTTTATAATTTCCGCCTGTGCCATTTTAACCGCCAAAACCGCGGTTCTAACCTGCCCCTGCGATCCGAAATCCCGAAGGGATAGTTCATTTAACGAAAAATTCAAATCTTCCCGTTGGGTGCCCGCAAGGCAAACCCGCTCTAAAATTTCCCGCGCACGCACG
>CAKSHV010000052.1 GCA_934457515.1 uncultured Clostridia bacterium | reverse complement strand
ATATTGCCCTGTCTGTCGATTTTGCAGATGTACTCCGGTGTCATGAAGCCTTTGCTTACGCCTGTCGGTGTGCAAAGAAATTCATTTTCAGAGAGCTTTACCGAAATGTTACCGTCGTTTGCGGCAACCATGCCTCTGTTGTAAATTCTTTTGCCGATGTCGCAGATTTGTTTTTTGATTTCAAATTCTGAAGTCATGTTCATTACTCCTTTTTGTATAGTTTTGTTTTTTCTGTGTTTTTATTTGTTTGTTTTATTTTAACACATTTATAGGTATGTGTCAATAGTTTTTTGTGGTTTTTTGTGGTTTTTTCTTTATTTATGTTTGAAGATAGCGGAGCAGCGGCTCGGCCGATTGCGGGTCTTTGGAATTAATAAAGAAAATGCGGGTGCAGCCCGAAAGCCTAAGCCAGCGCTCTGCGCGCTCGGGAGTTGCCCCTTCTTTATCCATGTGGGTTACAATGCCGATAACCTCGCGGTTTACCATCGAAACGATGTTCGGCGGGAAAAGCGAATAGTCATCGGTTGCGGAGATTAAAAGTCCCACTACATCCGCCTCGTAGGCGTACAGCGCAAGTGCCGCGCCCAAGTGCATGTTTTCTGCGTATTCGCCCGGTGTGTCAATCACGCCGCTGTAGTAGGCGATTGCCTGGGTTTTTTCATATATAACGGGTCTTTGCTGCAGCGCCTGTGTAAGCGTGGTTTTGCCTGCGCCGCTTCTGCCCATAAAGATGATTGTTTTCATGTTCTTGTTATCTCGCAAACCGTAAACTGCAATGTGTTTTGACAGTAGGTTACGACCGCCTCAAGCGATGCTTCAACCTGTGAAACCGTGCCCGTTAAAATCAGCGTGCCGCTGAACCTGTCCACAAAGCCGAGCTCTGCACCCGACGCCTTAATGGCGATATCTCCCGCGATGATGGCGGTTTCACTGGGCGACATGGTGATGATGCCGATGGCGCCGCCTTGTTCATAGGAAATTTTGGGGTCAAGACCCAACTTCTTGTACAAAATTTCATCCGGGTTGGCAATGATGTGCGCCAGCGTGATTTGCTTGCCCGGAACAATTTCCTGAATAATTCGCATTTTATCCTGAAAAGAAAGAGTTTCTGCCATGCTTTAGCCTCCTATTTGGCATTTTACGCCGTGTGATTCGCAAACGGCTTTGAATTCCTGCATTTGCTCATCGGTCGGTGCGGCAATGTCGGGGAGCGTGTACACTCGTCCGAGCCAGCGGTATTTGTCGGTACCGAACTTGTGATAGGGCAAAAGGTGCATTTCGTTTGTGTTTTTTAAGCTGCTTACAAATGCCGCAATTTCGCCGATTTCTTCTTTGGTTGCGTTAAAGGTCGGAATGATCGGCACGCGGATGATTAAGTGTTGTGCCGCAGCGTCTATTTTCTTTGCGTTTTCCAAAATCCGTTCGTTCGGTTGGGTGGTAAACGCTTTGTGTTTTTCGGAATTGATGTGTTTAATATCCATTAAATAAGTATCAAGGAACGGCAAAATGCGCTGAATGACCGAAAAGTCTGCAAAAGCAGTGGATTCGATTGCCGTGTTGATGCCGCTTTCGGTGCAGGTGCGCAAAATCGCCTCTGAAAATTCGGGCTGCAATAAACATTCGCCGCCTGACAAGGTGACACCGCCGCCCGAACGACGGTAATACGGCATGTCTTTATACACGGTTTCCATAATTTCGCGAACCGAAATGTCCTGCCCTACGGTTTTTATTTTTCCATCATCCGTCTGCATGGTTTCGATTTTAAAATTCTGCGATTCGGGATTGCAGCACCAGCGGCAGCGCAGTGCGCAGCCTTTTAAAAAGACAATGGTGCGGATGCCCGGCCCGTCATGCACGGAAAACCGCTGAATATCAAATATTCTGCCCGTAACTGCCTGATAGTCCATGTTTAAAATATCTCCTTCAATTTAAAACCCGGCTTGCTCGGTGCGGTTTATAATATCGTCCTGCAGCGAGCGGGAAAGGGTGGTGAAAAGGGCGCTGTAGCCTGCAACACGCACCACGAGACTTTTATAGTTTTCGGGGTGCTTTTGCGCGTCGCGCAGGGTTTCGCGGCTGACCACGTTAAACTGCATGTGGCTGCCCTTTTGGTCGAAATAGCCGCGGATTAAAGACACAAAGTTTTCAATGCCTTTTTGTCCTTTTAAAGCAGAGGGGTGGAATTTCATGTTAAACAGCGTGCCGTTCGAGGCAATGCCGTGGTCAAGCTTTGCAACCGAGTTCGCCGAAGCCGTCGGTCCGTGCACATCTCTGCCCGCACAGGGCGAAACGCCGTCCGCCACGGGGGTGAATGCCAATCTGCCGTCCGGTGTTGCTCCGGTTTGTGCGCCAAGCGGCACGTTTGCGGAAACGGGGTATAGACCTGCCTGGAACTGTCCGCCGCGCGGATTTTTAAAGGTTTCGAGCGGGCGGGTGTAGGTGTAGGCAACCTTGCGTGCCAGCGCGTCAACTTCGTCTATGTCGTTTCCGAATTTGTCAAGTGCGTCAATCTTTTCTTTCAGCGCATGATATGCGGTGTTTTCCGCAGCGCTTGTTACGTTTTTATAAATGTCTGCGATCTGCGCCTCGGACACGGTTTTGCCGTTTTTCATCAGCGCTTTTACAATTTGTGTTGTGATTTCTTCTGCGTTTTCTTTTGAAATGCCTTCTCCGAAATTGTTGGTCATTGCCTCTTTAAATTCGGCAAGTGTTGCGGTTTTGTCTTCAAAAACCAGCTTTTTGATGGCATACATACCGTCTGCCATGTTGGCGATGCCGAATCCCTGCGGACCGGTGAAATTATAAACCGCACCGCCCTCCTGCATGGATTTTCCGCGCCCTATGCAATCCTCTACCATGCACGAAAGATAAGGGAGCGGACAGCGCGCGGCATGAGCCGCGTCAATCGCGTTTATCGCGTTTACAAGCAGTTTTATGCAGTAGTTCATCTGTTTTTGGTATGCGGCAAACACCTCGTCAAACGAGGTCATTTTCGTAATGTCACCCGCCTTGGTGCCGACTTGTTCGCCTTTGTCCATGCCGTCCGAGAATGTAAGCTCCATAATGCGGCACATGTTGAAAAATGCCGCGTCGTGCCAGCCGTCCGTTTTGCCCCAGCGCTGGGGTTCGACGCAGCCGATAATGCAGTAGTCGCGCGCGTCTTCCATGGTAAGACCGCGGTTTAATAGGGCCGGAATAATGACTTCATCATTATAATAGGCAGGCAGTCCCACGCCCGTGCGGGTAAGCTCTGCCGCTTTGCACATAAATTCGTGGGGTGTTTTGTTCCACACGCGAACCGAAAAAGATGGCTGCGGCAGCAAAACGTGCATGGTTGCCTGAATGGTCATGTAGGATAAATCGTTTGTGGCGTCTCTGCCGTCCGGCGTTTGACCGCCCGCAATTAAGTTCTGAAACAGGCTGTAGCCCGCAAAACCCTCGGAGGACGCCGCGTCGCGCGCTTTGTTTAAGTCGTTTAATTTCACCCAGATGCAATCGATTAGTTCCTGGGCAAATTCATATGTAAGCGTGCCGTTTTCGTTGTCTTTTTTAAAATAGGGGTACATGTATTGGTCAAACCGTCCGGGAGAAATGGAATGGCCGGACGATTCGGTTTGCAGCAGCATTTGAATAAACCAAAACGACTGGCAAGCCTCGTAAAATGTGCTTGCGCCGTTTTCGGGAACATGCGCGCAGTTCTCTGCAATTTTTAAAAGCTCTGCCTTGCGGGTCTCGTCCATTTCGCTTTTTGCCATATCAAGTGCAAGGACTGCATAGCGGTTTGCATAGCGGATAACCGCCTCGCAGCTTATGATTACGCTGTGCAGAAATGCTGTGCGGGAGGCATAGTCGGGGTCGCTTATATCGCATTTTTGAAGGGCTTCTTTCGCCTCTTCCAAAATGCCCTTGTAGCCGATTTTTAAAACTTTGCCGTAATCGACCGTAACGTGCCCGATTCCGTTATAAAAATAGTTGCCGGGCGTGAACAGATTGTGTGCAATGCCCGCGCGCGCCTCGGGCGCCATCAGCGATTCCGCAAGCTCGCTTGTTGTTTTGCCTTTCCAATAGGGGTACACGGTATTTAGTGCCGCTTTTGTTTCTTCGGATATGTAAAACGGGTCTGCTTTTCTGGTCGAAATGGTGTCAAACTCCGCCTCTAACCATTCATAGGAAAATTCGGGGAACACCTGACAGCCGCGGGGTTTTTTGGTTGCGCTGCCCACCACCAGTTCGCCGGGGCGGATGGTAATCGGAATATTATCCAAGATGTGCGCAAACGCTTTTGCGCGGCGCAGATAAATATGTTCTTTTTCGGTTTGCTTATAGCTTTCGGTTAAAAGCACGGCACGGTCCGCCTCGATTTCGGGCATTTCCTTATATAAATCCGAAATCAGCTTTGTTATGCGCGGTGTTTTTTCAATTTCCCTGAAATGCGCGGTTTGCATGGTGTATCCTCCTTCATTTATTTCAGTTCGGTGCTTTGCGCGAGTGCGGACAAAAAGGTCGGCGCGCGGTTTGAAAAGTGCTTTTCACAGCCGAAAAATCCGCTGCCGATGACATAACTTTTCCCGCACTGTGCCATAGATATGTCGTTTTCTCCATCGCCGAACACAATGGTTTCGTTTGCTGTATAATGCAGAATTTCCTGCAGTTTTTTAACGGTATTTCCTTTACTTACGCCGTTTTCCACAAATTCCTGCCAGCCGTTTTTGCGGCAGACTTCCGAAAGATGAGGGCAAGCGTGCAGGGGTGCATTTAAAAGCGCAAGTTTATATATCGGGTTATCTTTTTTATCCGAAAGGGGCAGAACGTGCCCGTTGTGATTCTTCATTGCCGCGCGGTAGAACGGAATGTTTTTATCTGCCGCATACACCAAATAGTCGGAGTAGGCAAGAAGATTTTGATTGCTTAAGTGCGGCGGGAGCGGCGACTTGATAGGCCTGGAATACAAAACGGTATTATTATAAACCAAAAGTGCACCGTCGCAGCCGATATAGTAAACAGGAACGGAAAAATGACGGAAAAAATGCTTTAAATCCGCATAACTTCTGCCGGAGCAAACGCAAAAATCCGCGCCGTTTTGAACGCACTTTTCAATGGCGTTTTGCACGGCAGTCGGGATTTCATGCGCTGTGCGAGGCAAAATCGTCCCGTCCAAATCACTGACAAGCAGTTTGCGCATGGTTTTTCCTCCGTTTCTGTCTTTCTTTTTATTCACGTACCATTTTACAACAAAAACAATAAAAAGTCAATAGTTTCGAAGAAAAAAACAAACAAAACACAGAAAAACAAATAAAAGAGACGGTTTTGTGCAAAACCGCCCTAAAAACTATTTATTTTGAATGTCGCGGTTAACGATCACCGAAAATACGGTGGTTTCGGCAAAAACGGCGGCGCAGACGCGAACGGCGTAGCGGGCGGTATATATAAAAGAAGCGTTTTGTACGGCGGTGAATTTAAGATAAATCAAGCCGAACAGCATGAAAAAGCAAAGGTATGCGGCACTTTTCATGCAAATTTTCGGAAAACGAGCCATTTCGTCCAAATATGAAAAAATTTGTTTCATGCAAAAATTCCCCCTTTATTTTTTCTTGATTTTATGGTAACATATATGTGAAACGACAGCAACCCACAATTTTTGACAAAGGAAGTTGGTTTATGGAAATCGGAGTGTCCACCGCGTGCTTTTATCCCGAGGCGACCGAGTGCATCCCTGAAAAGCTCGGCAGAATCGGCGTTACGTGCGCGGAGGTGTTTTTGAATTCATTTTCGGAGTATGATGAAGACTACTGCAAAAGGCTGCGCGAAAAAATGGACGGGGCGGGGGCCCGCACCGTTTCAGTGCACAGTTTTGTTGCCATGCACGAACCGTTTTTGTTTTCGGAATACAAAAGGCGGGCAGATGACGCACTTTGCGTGTATAAAAAAGTGATTCGCGCCGCCGAAATTTTAGGGGCAAAATACCACACTTTTCATGGCGCACGCGCAGAGCTTTTAAATGAAAATTTTGACATGCGCAATTTTGCTGAAAAATTGGACAATCTTGCCGATTTGGCAGGGGAAAAGGGGCTTATACTTGCCTTAGAGAATGTGTGCTGGTGCACAACGAAAAATCCGCAGTTTATAGCGGATTGCAGACAGTACAGCCGTTCGGAAAACTTAGGGTTTACGCTGGATTTAAAGCAGGCGCGGCGTGCAAACTTCAACTTCCTTGAATATGCAAAAATTTTTTCCGACCGACTGGTTAATGTGCATGTAAGCGACGCGGATTTAACATCCGATTGTTTACTTCCCGGATGCGGAAATGTGGATTTTTGCGCTGTTTTACAAGCATTTTGCGATTTGGGATATGCGGGGGATTTGATTATAGAAGTGTATAACAATGCGGTCGGCTCGGAGGCGGATTTAAGCGCCTCGGTTGACTATTTACGAAAAACGGTGAAAACAAGAGAAAAACACATAAAATAGATTCAAAACGCGGAAATACGGCGGAATTTAAAGAATAGGTGTGCTTGAACCGGACAGGCCATTTTTTGTATAACAATTATGCAAGAGGTGAGAGGGATGAGTACAACCTTGGTTTGCGAGGCGCAAACCGATGAAACCGGCAGTGTTTCCTACTATGTAACCGAAACAGAGTGCGGTTACGGTGTAAAAATCGAGCAGGAAAGGGGTATCTTAACTGCGGCAGAGACGGAATTTTTCACAAAGGACTTACATGAGGCGGTCGGTTTTTTAAAGCGGCTTGCCGAAGGGACGGCAACCGCTGTTTCACTGTACAGTCTGTGTGATGATTATCTGGCGCAAAAGATGTGGACGGAAGATGAATAAAAAAGGGTTAAAAACACTGGAATTTGACAAGGTTTTACACATGCTCTCAAGCTGCGCGACCTGCGAAAGCGTACGCGAAGAAATCCAAAATCTGGTTCCGAAAGAGGGCTTGGCAGAGGCGAAAGAGGCGCTTTGTGAAACGGACGAGGCGGCAAAATGTTTATTAAAATTGGCGTCTCCGCCGTCCTGCCCCGTTAAAAACCAGGAGCAGAGCATTAAGCGCGCCATGAACGGCGGCGTTTTGTCCATGGCGGAGCTTTTGGATATTGCGCGGCTGCTTAGTGCGGGAAAGGCCTATCATACATACGGCGAGGGTATGGAGGAGTTCCCAAAATTAAACGGCTATGTTTCCGAAATTTTTTTATACGATGATTTGCAGAGAGAAATCGAAACGGCTATCGTGAGCGAGGATGAAATGGCAGACGCAGCATCGGCGGATTTGCTGTCCATTCGCCGCACCATGCGCGGGCTAAATTCTAAAATCCGCGATACTTTAAGCGGGTTAATCAGCTCGGGCAGCTACTCGAAATATTTGCAGGAAAGCTTAATTACCACGCGCGGCGGCAGATATGTTGTGCCGGTTAAGGCGGAGTATAAGGCAAACGTCCCGGGACTTGTGCATGACACTTCATCAACGGGCGCGACCCTTTTTATCGAGCCGATGGCTGTGGTGGAGGCAAACAACCGCTTAAAGCAGGAAGAAACCAAGGAAAAATACGAAATTGAGCGGATTTTGCAGATGCTGTCTCAAACCGTTGCGGATAACGGAGAGGACATTTTGGTCAATATCGGGGCGCTTAAAAAACTGGATTTTGCATTTGCAAAAGGCAAGTTCTCCATTTCGTATTTCGGCGTGATGCCGCGGCTTAACGATAGGGGCATAATTCAGCTGAAAAAGGCGCGGCATCCGCTGCTTGCAAAGGACAAGGTTGTTCCGATTGACGTGCATTTGGGTGATGAATTTGACGCGCTTGTCATCACCGGTCCGAACACGGGCGGCAAAACGGTTACGTTAAAAACAATCGGGCTTTTGTGCCTTATGGCGCAGGCGGGACTGCATGTGCCCGCGGCCGACGGCGCGGAAATTTCGTTTTTTGATGAGATTTTTGCGGATATCGGTGATGAACAGAGCATAGAACAAAGCTTAAGTACCTTTTCCTCGCACATGACAAACATTATTAAAATCGTGCTGGAGAGCGGAAACGGCACGCTGGTGCTGTTTGATGAGCTGTGTGCCGGAACCGATCCGACCGAGGGTGCGGCGCTTGCCATGTCTATCTTAGAGCATGTTCGGCTGCGTGGAGCGAAAATTGCGGCGACAACCCATTACAGCGAGCTGAAACTATATGCCATGACAACCGACAGGGTACAGAACGCGTCGTGCGCGTTTGATGTGGAGTCGCTTAAAC
>CAKSHV010000051.1 GCA_934457515.1 uncultured Clostridia bacterium | reverse complement strand
AGAGCCGGCGGGCGAATTTGCGTCGGCTGCCATGATTAAAATTAAAAGCGGTGAAAAAATTGAAATTACCGCCGACGAGGGAGACGGTCCGGTTAACGCGCTCGATAAAGCTTTAAGAAAAGCACTTGAGGTGTTCTACCCCAGCCTTTCCAATGTCCGTCTGACCGATTTTAAAGTGCGCGTTTTGGATTCCGAGCACGCAACCGCCTCGAAAGTTCGCGTTTTAATTGAAAGCAGCGACGGCAAAAAATCCTGGTCAACCGTCGGCGTTTCGTCCGATATTATCCGCGCATCTTTCAAAGCGGTGACCGATTCTTTGGAATATTATCTTTTAATTGATAAAAAAAGCAAAAAGTAAGACAAAAAGTCTTGCTTTTTCTTTTTAGTAGTTGTATAATGTTGGTACGAATGGCAATTGAATGAAAAAAGCCATATGTTAGGAGGAAAAAACAATGGATAACAAATATCTGTGGTTAGATGCGGCAGATTTTCAGGACAAAGGCGAATGGGTGCTTGACACGCAGTTTGCTCACCTGATGGGCTCGCCCTATCTTTTGGCATGCTTCAAACCCGGCACGCCTGTTGCAGACGCCACAGCAAAAACAACTTGGGATGGTGAAAAACACGCCCGCGTTTGGGTTCGCACCAAAAACTGGTTTCATCCGTATGCGCCCGGCGTATTTAACATTGCGTTAAACGGCGAAAAAAACAAAGTAGATTTGGGCGACAGCCCGACGCATAACTGGTATTGGCACTTAGCCGGCGATTTTGAGCTGGAAAAAGGAGAACTTAGCGTTTCTCTCTGCGACAAAACAGGATATTTCGGCCGTGCGGCAGCGGTTTTGATTACCGATGATATGGACTATGTTCCGCCCCGTCCGACTGATGAGTACATAAAAGAGCGTGCGCGCCTGAAAAACATTGATTTAACCCCGAAATTCTTCGGCGAATACGATGTTGTGGTTTGCGGCGCAGGCCCCGGAGGTGTTCCCTCTGCAATTGCAGCAGCACGCCACGGTGCAAAAACTTTGTTAATCAGCGGCAGACCCGTAATCGGCGGCAACGCATCGAGCGAAGCGGGCGTTGGTTTTAACGGCGCGTCCTCCAGACAGTTCAATGCCCGCGAAGGCGGTATCGGCGAGGAAATCGTTCGCTTGCATTATAAGCAGAAAGGCAACTGGCAGACAACGCTTGAAACCCTTTGCGATGCAGAAGAAAATTTAACCGTAATCTGCGGTTGGTTCGTAAACGGCGCAAAAACCGAAAACGATACCATTAAGAGCATTACGGCTATGGATATTTTAACCAACGAACAGATTGAAATTAAGGGCAAACAGTTTATCGACTGCTCAGGTGATGGTTGGCTTGGCTTTCATGCCGGTGCGAAATTCCGCTTAGGCAGAGAAGCAAAGTGGCAGTATAACGAAGAGTTTGCTCCCGAAGTTGCAGACACAAGAACCATGAGCGGCTGCTTGTTCAATGCAAAAATCAAAGGTCAGCCCCTTTTCGTGGAAACCGACCATGAGGTTCCGTTTGTTGCACCCGAATGGGTTCCGAAATTCCCCAAGGGCAAAGACTACGGCAGAAACATTGAGGGCATCGGCTTCCAGTGGTGGCTTGAAGCACCCAATATTTATGATGATATTTATGATGCTGAAATGGCGCGCGACGAGTTGTTCCGCATTCTGCTCGGTCATTTCAACTACCTGAAAAATCTGTGGGATGAAAAAGACCGCGCGAAAAATTACGTGTTTAACCAAATGCCGATGTATGATGCAAAGCGTGAGTCCCGCCGCTTTGTCGGTGACTATGTTTTAAATCAGAATGACTGCATGGAAGGAAAACTGTTTGACGACACGGTATCGCACACCGGCTGGCCGATTGACCTGCATAATCCGAAAGGTATTTACTCAGGCAAAGAAGGTCCGTTCTTCTCAAACACCCACATTCCGCTTACCAAAGTGCCTTTCCGCAGCTTATATTCCGTAAACATCAATAACCTGCTGTTTGCGGGCAGATGCGCCAGCGTTTCGCACATCGCACTCGGCACATGCCGAATTGAAAACACCATCGCGTGCGAGGGTCAGGCTGTCGGAACAGCTGCTGCACTTTGCGTGAAAGACAACATCACACCCAGAGAACTGCGCATGACAAAAATGGAAGAATTCCAGCAGATTCTTTTAAAGGATGACCAGTATATCCCCGAAAAAATCAGCACGGATGCAAACGACATTGCAAGAAAGGCAACTGTTACCGCATCTTCCGTAAAGAACGGTGAGGTGTTCTATCCGCATATCGGTGATGAAACCGAAGGATATGAGCTTGACTGTCAGCGTGCAACTTTCTTTGCGCGCGACGTTGCGGACTACATCGGCTCGGTTTGGACAAAACTTTCCAACAAAACAGATGAAGAAAAGAAAGTTCTGTTCCATGTTTATCTCCAGGTTGACCCGGACGGATATATTGAAGACAATGAAGTTACAACCTGCACGGTAACTCTCCCGCCTCACTCCACCGACTGGTACGAAATTAAAATTGATGTTACAACCAAACTTCGTTATCTTTGGATGTGGACCGATAAAAACGAGGGTGTTTGGTGGCACATTTTCCGCGGCGCGGCTCTTGACCACACCCGTTCGGAGCGCACAGGCAAAGATGAAGTGTTCCGCAATATCCGTTTTGAAACCCACTGTGTATTGCTGGATAAACCGGACATTCAGACTGCAAACTGCGCAGCTGACAATGTAATTAACGGATACTCCCGTGCGCATGATTACAAAAATTACGAATGGGTATCCGATCCTGATGCGGGACTTCCCCAGTGGCTTGAATTAAAGCTTGACAAGCAGCAGGAAATCAACACGGTTTATGTAACGCTTGATACCGATATGACCAACCCCTCTATGCTTGGGCTTTACGAAGACTATCCGCACACGCTTGTTCGTGCGTATACAATCGAAGTAAATGATGGCAAAAAATGGATTCAGGTCGGCGAAGTGAAAGACAACTATATGAGAAGAATTACACACAAGTTCGACCCCATCAACGCAACGGCGGTTCGTTTGAACATTACCGAAACCGGTGACGGCAAAACCGCAAGAGTGTTTGAAGTTCGTATTTACAACGAATAAAAAAGATATGCCCGCAAACTTTCGTTTGCGGGCATTTTGCTTACTTAAAAAGCAGCAAACCTTTGGTTTACTGCTTTTTATTGTCTTTAATTTTATCCCAATAGGCTTTAAATGCCTGCTCATTCTTATTTTCGCCGTATGTATAATACTTCTTATTTTTAATTTTGTCGGGCAGATACTGCTGCACAACATAATGGTTCGGAAAATCGTGCGGATATAAATAGTGCTGTCCTTTTTCCACATTTCCCTCGCCGTCGTAATGCTTATTTTGCAGCTGCCGCGGAATACTCCCCGTATCAATATGCTCAAGGTCGTTCAGTGCAGCATCAATTGCCAAGTACGCAGAATTGGACTTCGGTGCCGTTGCAAGCAAAACAGTTGCCTCTGCAAGCGGAATCCTTGCTTCGGGGAAACCGAGCATTAATGCGCTGTCCACACAGGATTTCACAACCGTAATCGCCATTGGGTATGCAAGACCGATGTCCTCGCACGCAATGACCATCAGCCGCCGACAGATAGACTGAATATCGTCCGCCGCAATCAGGCGTGCCAGATAGTGCACTGCCGCGTCCGGGTCGCTGCCGCGAATGGATTTTTGAAACGCGCTTAAAACATCATAGTGTCCGTCCCCGTCTTTATCATATTTAAGGCTTGCTCTTTGGGTTGCCTGCTCAGCGTCATGCAGCGTAATTTGAACCTCTTCCCCGCCGGATGACAGCTTGCTCAGTGCCGAAACCTCCAAAGCGTTCAGCGCTTTGCGAACGTCGCCGTTTGCCATGTGGCAGATGTGGAGCGACGCGTCATTTTCCAAAATGACTTTTCTGCCGAAACGTTCCTCCAAAAATGCACATCCGCGATTTAAAACAGGCTCGATATCTTCGGGCGAAACGGGCTTAAATTCAAACACGCTGCACCGGGATAAAATCGCATTGTAAATATAGAAATACGGATTTTCGGTTGTGCTGGCAATCAGCGTCACCTTGCCGTTTTCAATCACTTCCAAAAGCGATTGCTGCTGTTTTTTATTAAAGTTCTGAATTTCGTCCAGGTATAAAACCACGCCGTCTAAGGTGTCAAAACCGTCAAGTCCCGAAATGATGGATTTAATGTCCGAAACCGAGGCGTTTGTGGCGTTTAATTTATAAAGTTTTTTGCCCGAAACCGCAGCCGCAATATTTGCAACCGTGGTTTTGCCTGTGCCGGACGGTCCGTAAAAAATCATATTCGGAATCATACCGCTTTCCAAAATGTTGCGCAAAATCATACCTTTGCCCAAAATATGCTGCTGTCCCGCAACTAAATCTATAGAGTCCGGGCGAATGGAAACCGCAAGCGGATTTGTGTTTTGCATATACTTTCTCATCCTTTAAAAATTGCATGAACGGGGCGCAAGTGCGCCCCGTTTTTATTAGATTAATCAATAAAGCGGGTGTTTTTGGCAAAGCTCTTCCACTTTTGCACAAACCTCGTCTTTGGTTCCTTCATAGTCCTTAATTGTTTTTGCAATCAGGTCGCCCACAACTTTCATATCCTCTTCCATAAAGCCTCTGGAGGTTACGGCGGGCGTTCCGATTCTTATGCCGCTTGTGATAAACGGACTTTGCGTATCGAACGGAATGGCGTTTTTGTTAACCGTGATGTGAACGGTATCGAGGCGCGCCTCCAATTCTTTGCCTGTAATACCGGTATCGGTCAAGTCAAGCAGCATTAAATGATTGTCCGTGCCGCCCGAAACCAGTTTTAAGCCGTTATCCATCAGAGTTTTCGCAAGCGCTGCCGCGTTTTTCACAATTTGCTGCTGATAAGTTTTAAATTCAGGTTTTAACGCTTCGCCGAGGCAAACGGCTTTTGCAGCGATGATGTGCATTAAAGGACCGCCCTGGGTGCCGGGGAAAACCGCTTTATCAATCTGTTTTGCGTATTCTTCTTTGCAGAGAATCATACCGCCGCGGGGACCTCTTAAGGTTTTGTGAGTTGTTGTTGTAACAAAGTCCGCATACGGAACCGGGCTTGGATGAAGTCCTGCCGCAACCAAACCTGCGATATGCGCCATGTCCACCATAAGGTATGCTCCCGCCTTTTTGGCAATTTCGCCGAAACGCTCAAAATCAATGATTCTCGGATATGCACTTGCGCCCGCAACAATCATTTTCGGCTTGTGCTCAAGAGCCAATCTCTCTACTTCATCATAATCGATGGTGTTGGTATCCTCTGTTACGCCGTACGGCACAATGTTAAAATACGAACCGGAAATGTTTACCGGACTGCCGTGCGTTAAATGGCCGCCGTGCGCCAAATTCATGCCCAAAATTGTATCGCCCGGCTTTAACATTGCAAAGTAAACCGCCGTGTTTGCCTGTGCGCCCGAATGCGGCTGCACATTGGCATGGTCTGCGCCGAACAATTCTTTGGCGCGGTCGCGTGCTAAATTTTCTACAATATCAACCTTCTGGCAGCCGCCGTAATAGCGCTTGCCCGGATATCCTTCCGCGTATTTGTTGGTAAGCGGCGTCCCCATCGCCTCCATAACGGCTTCGGATACAAAGTTTTCGGAAGCAATCAGCTCAATATTGTGGCGCTGTCTGTCTACCTCTGCCTCAATGGCAGCAGCAACCGCCTCGTCTTCTCGTTTAATGTCTTCAATGTTGTACATGGTATAACTTCCTTTCGTATAATTTAAAAAACGACATGCAATGCCTTAAATTTTTTAAGGCACTGCGTTTTGTCATTGCTTTACGGAGTAACATACTGCAAAAGCGGTTTTAGCGAATCGGTTTTCCAAACAAAAATCTTATAAACCACGTTTGAATCTGCAGCGGGTGTATCAAATGTGATCTTGTTTTCTGCGCCGAACGCAACGTTTGTTGACTTTGAGTCAATAGAAATCAGTCTTTCGGATGATTTGTTAAAAGATGCAATAAACACACTGCATTCACCCAAAAGGGCGTCATTGTTTTCGGGATAGAACGTAACCGAGCTTTCCGCTGTGCCTTTGTTATACACAACGGAAGGCGCATAGGTTGTAACCGTGCCGGTAATTGCACTCGAAGCATTTCCCGCTGAATCATATGCCTTAACCGAAACCGTATACGAAGTGTTTGCATCAAGTCCCGAAAGATTTAAGCTGTTTGTCATAGACTCAAAACGCGTCACGTTGTTATTTGCGTCTTTCAACTCTATAACATAGCAAATATTTTTAAGTGTTGCCCCAAGTCCGACATCGGTCGCCTCTGTCCAGTTCAGTTTGCCGAGGCTGCCGTTATTCTCAATCGAAACTGCAGCGTTTGAAGAGAAAACCGGTGCGGTATAATCGGTATAAAGCGGTTTTGCAACCTTGTTAAAGTTGTTCACCCAGCCTGTGCCGCGTGTCGGAAGTCCGACAAAGAACAATTTTGATATATCATAGTTCACATCGGAAGTGATAATCAAGTCGTTAAACCAGTTTGTGCTACCGACGCAGTACACCTCAACGCTGTGGAGTCCCGGCGAAAGTTTTATAATCGGCGAATAGCCCCACATATGTGCCGTGGCTCCCACCTGATTGTGCGGATAATCTTTAAAGAGCATCTCCAAATTTTTAGGGTCTTCCTTAGTTGTAAACTCATGCGGGTATTCCGAGCCGAACACATAAGCATTTGTCCCGTAATTGTCCGTTTCGTTATAACTAGTGCCGCCGTTCCATTCAATTAAACCGTCCTTAGAAAGCGCTTTGCCGTCAACTAAAATAAACTGTGTTCTCCTGTTGTCCGTATTCACGGTTGAATAATAGTTAATCGCACGGAGATAGGAAGAAATAAACTGATATTCCGTATCTTCGCTTCCCTCGGGGATTACAAATTTTCCTTCAAACGCTTTCACAAAGTTTTGCGATGTGGAAGAATAATAATTGTCTTTCTGACCGCTGAACAGGTTCGTGTCCGCTTTACCTGCAACAGGCAGCCGACTAAAGTTGTTCTGCGTCATCATAAGAGTAAATCCGTTCGGCAGTGCATTTTGCTTTCTTGCCTCTTCTGCCGAAGTAAAGATCACTCCGCTGTTAAATTGCGCAAAGGACTGCGGATACCAAATGTCATGCGAATCGACCGTCAGAACATTCGAGTGTGCCGACTCATTGCCGACAGCATCCAAAGCGGTTGCAGTCACTTTATCGCCTTTCTGAACATCCGAAATGAAAATGCCTTCGTCACCCAAGTCGGCTTTGGAAACAGTAGTAAACACTGTATTGTTCACATAAACGATATAATTTGCATTTTTATTTTCGGAATCGTTTATTTTAATGCAAATACCCGTCTTATTGCTGCCGCACGCCGTGCGCTCAATCTCGGGCGCTGCGGGAGCATCCATATCAACATAACTTAAAAGTGTGCTTTTCAAAGCTGAGTTCTCAGTTCTGAATTTATAAATCGTGTAGTTCTTGTTATAGCGGCAATTTTCAAGCATGTTAATCAGGCTGCGGTCTTTGGTAATCAGCACAAAGTCAAAGCCTGCGTTTGGCGTGAAATGAAACGTAATGTCCGCTCTGCCTTTTTTGAGTGTAACCAAGTTCGGTGTTCTGAAGCCCATTCCGTTGTAGAAGAAGTCATCAGTCAAAATCTCATTACCGAGCGTCTTAAAGTCGTTGGAATAACCAAACTTAAAAGCGCTGCCATCTGTATCGTTAACGGGTACCGTTTCTCCGTTTTGCGTAACCGAAAGGGTCATTTGGCGGTTCTGCGGATAGGTCGCATGCCCTGCACGCATGTTGGCATAAATATAGTAATTGCCATCCTCCGGAACAGAAACCGTAACAGTCGGCGTTTCGGTGATCTGTTCGGTAGAATACATTCCGTAATCCTGTAAAATGTAGTTGGTGCCGATATCAATAAAGTTATATCCCGTTCCCGTCAGCTTTTGTTTCACATTTTTGCCTGTAATCAGCAATGTGCTGTTGTTCACCTGCGGGTTAACTTCATAGGATTTAAGCGGTGTTAAGCTATAGGTTTTCGACTCTGTAATCAGGCTTCCGTCTGCATCATAGGTCTTAACCTTATAGTTAAACGGTTTTGTAACATCCGTCACTTCGGCAACAATTTCATAAGGATAAAGGGAATCCTCCATCACCTGCGTTTCGGTGCTGTCACCAAGGGTGTATTCCACGCGGATTTTGGAAACGGAATCCGGTTTATCGGTTACGTAAACATGTGCAAAATAACGGTCAGGCGAAAGCTGCAAAACAGTGCCCTCACCGGTGATGTCGGTATGTTTTGCTTTTAATGCTGCATTTGCCTCTTCGCTTTGCGTATAGT
>CAKSHV010000050.1 GCA_934457515.1 uncultured Clostridia bacterium | reverse complement strand
TATTCAAAAGACGGACTGAAAATTATTGAGGTGTATAAGCACCAGTTCGGACACCTGAAAAAGCTGATTCGCATTTTAGAACAGCGGAACTGCCATTTCATTATTTATATGGACGATTTGTCGTTTGAGGAATTTGAAATTGAGTATAAATATTTAAAGGCGGTTATTGAGGGCGGTTTAGAGCCGAAACCGAAAAACGTTTTGATTTACGCAACTTCCAACCGCCGCCATTTAATCCGCGAAACCTGGTCGGATAAAAGCGACCGCGACGAAGATCTGCACCATTCGGACACCGAGCAGGAAAAGCTCTCTCTTGCCGACCGTTTCGGCGTTTCGATTTGCTTTGTAAAGCCGCTCCTTAAGGACTATAACGAAATTGTGCTGCATCTGGCCCATCAAAGCGGCATCAAAATGCCGCAGGACGAGCTTTTGCAAAAGGCGCGTGCGTGGAGTGTTTCGCACGCGGGCACAAGCGGCAGAGTCGCCCGACAGTTTATTGACAGTTTAAAATAGATTTTTTGTACTTCCGCGCACAGAAAGTGCGTTCAATAAATATCGCAAAAAAATACATGCCACTAAAAAAACACCGCTTGGACGATTTTCCAAGCGGTGTTTTTCATTCGTTCAAGCACTTTCAAGAACGTTTAGTCAAACAACTCGTCATAGGATTTTGGGTTTAGGTGCACCAACCGCAGACAATCTTTCAGCATTTCATCATCGAACGCTATGAACTCTCATAAATCAGCATGTTGCCTTCGCGTTCACATCAAGGTTTTGCTTTGCTGCTACAACACAACAGCATGAACAGCACATAAAAAGCAACGCAAAAACAGCTCTTTTCCTCATACGAAATTTCCGTTTTTGCTTAATAAAATCCCATAGCAAGCGCAAATGCCTTCAAGTGCAATAAGAAACAGGCATAAAACAATCCACTGCACTGCATGTGCCTTCATCATATAAACGAAGGTACCTGCTAAAAACAAAACGCCGAGCGCAAGCAAGCTTATGCCGAGCAGCTTTGTTCTGATAATTCCTTTTTTTGCTCTGTAAGCCGTAACAAGCCCCAAAATCAGCATGTAAAACAGCGGCAGACATGCGGCGTTTGTTTGCATAATTCCGCGGTATGGCGTGCCGGCTTTCGTTGCAAGCTGAATTTGCAGTCCCCAGTGAACGGCTGTCAGTTCCAGCATGATTATGCCGCAAAAGCAGCAGGTTACCATCCAGGACAAGGCTTTTGAAATCCGAATTTCCGAATAATCTTCCCTGCCGGCAAAATAAAGCCGCCAAAGCCCGATGCTAAACAAAATAAAAATCGGAAAATCAATCAAAAGCAATAAACTAAATAGTGAGAAGAAAATCGTTCCTATACAAAAGAGCTTTCTCTGCAAAACAGGTTTTAACTGCATTTCAATTGCACTCTCTACTCTTTCAGCCATTTGTTTTTCCCACCCCTGAACTGCCGATTTAGTTTGTTTCATAAGATTCTAACCACTCACTGATAACGGTTTGCTCATCCTTTCCAAGCGCCTGTTCATAATCACAGCTTTCCAAAAGCTTTAAAACCTTATCCCAACCGTAATCATTCTCTAAATAGGCATAATAAGCCGGGCCACATGCAGATATCACGTCATAATTTGTTTGAAGCGTCCAATAATCAGGGCGTTTAACGCCCGCCGAAATTTTGAAACACAAGTGTCGTTTAAACGTCTTTTCTCTTTATTTTCGGCAATATCAAATCAGTTTTAACCAAACGAGCGCGAACCAGCGCCGTGTAGATAACAAGCGCGCACACATAGTCAAAGCAGTGGTGCAGGAAGAAAATCGGCACGCCGACCGAAAATGTGTTTGAAATAGAGGTGGATTTAAACCAAAAAGCGACCACCGCGCCCTCGCAAAGCGCGTGTATCACGCCGGTCACAACGCCCGTTACATACACATTCCATTTCTTATTATGCAGCTTTTTCAGCATAATTGCGCCCACAACAATAAACACCAAATGCGCCGCCGCACGCATAACCACAACGAGCGGCATTCCCTTTAAATAAAAGCCCAAAATGCTTCCCAAGCCCGCCATAACGCCCACTTCCACGCCCATAAACATGGCAATTAAAATGGCAACATGGGCAAACAGTGTAACCGAAAATTCGGGGATGGGCAGCACCGGCAGCGAGATATACGGAATGATGATGGAAAGCCCCACAAGCAGCGCCGATATGACTACTTTTTTTGTTTTGTTATCTTTAGATTGCATTTTTTTACTCCTCTTTTCCTTATTTTGTACAGTGTATCACATTTTGTCAGAAAATGCAAGAAAATCCCGCATTTGGCGCATCAAATGCGGGTTTTTTCTTAAAATGACGGTTTAACAATGTTAAAATTTGCCGTGGCATACATGTAATTTTGCCGAAACGGCCGCATTATGTTCCAATATCCGCCGCCGCGCAGGTTAAATTCGCGTATTAAATTAAACTTTGCCGCAATGCTCCGCACGTCTTCAAACCACACCACGTGCTCTAAGCCCTGCCTGTCGGTATAGTAAAAATAAGGCGACTTCGCGGTTTCGTCAAACTCAATCGCCGCATTATTGCGCTGCGCAATCTCCAATGCATACTCATTGCCGATGGCGGTGGCACGCGTTATGCCCGACTCGAAGGGCAAAATCCAGTCGTACCCATAGTTCGGAATCCCCAGCATAATTTTTTCGGGCGGAATTTCGGACACCGCATATTCCACCACGCGCCGCACATTATTAATCGGCGCAACCGCCATTGGAGGTCTTTAAGCCAAAATCGGCGTTGTTATTTTCACGAACACAGCGAATTTTTCTGTTTTTTCCTCTACCGAAAACCTGAAAACAAACCGGAATTTCGGTGTTCAGCGGTGCAAAACGCACCAAAACACGATTTGGAAAAATTGTGATTTTTTCTGTCAAAACGAAAAGCGCCGTTTTTTCCTTGCAAATTTTCGGGTTCATGTGCATTTTCAAATAGGATAGCGCCGCCTTTTTCTCCCCGTTTTCAAGAGAATTTAAGGCGCAAAGGGCCACAGAACAAAGCGTATCTTCCCGCACGGACAAATTGCTGCATCCGTCTTTCTTCCCCTGTTTCGGCGCACCGTGCCGTGCATTTTCACCGCACCGAAAACAGCGCACTTTTTCGCCGTTTTTCGCTTTCCGAACGGCGGAAACATAGCATGCCCCGCACAAGCCACACTGAAGAGCGCCGAACCGCCAGCCGGTGTTTTTCGATTTTCGGCGCGTTCGCTTTTCTTTATTTAAGCGCGCCTGAGCGGCGTCCCACAGTTTTTTGGGTATAATCGGCTCGTGCGTGTGCAAAACCGTTACATACCGCCCCTTGTCTGTCAGCGGCACGCTTTTGTGGTTTAAAAAGTCCAAAACTTCGGTTTTGCCCTGCACCAGATTTCCTACATATTTTTCGTTGCTTAAAATGCGCTTGATTGTTGTCCCCGAACGGCTTTTTATACGCTTTGCAGGCAGATAACCCGAATCGAAAAGAAAGTCTGCAACCGCTGCGGGGGACAGTCCTTCATAGGCATATTTTTCAAAAATCAGCCGAACAATTTTTGCCTCGTTTGGGTTAACTTTAAGTTTTCCGCCATCCAAATCATAACCCAAAAGCGGCGGCGTGAGTGCAACTCCCTTTTCCATGCACCGCCGCATACCCCATTTCACGCGGGCAGACGTTTTTCTGCTTTCCTCCTGGGCAAGCGCTGCCATAAGCGTTAAACGCAGCTCACCATCACACTCAGTGGTTAAAATATTGTCGTTTAAAAAGAAAACGCCGATGCCGAGCGATTTTAAATGCCTTGTCGTTTCAAGCGCGTCTACGATATTTCGGGCAAACCGCGAAACCTCTTTGGTTAAAATAAGGTCAAAGGCACTGTTTTCCGCATCTTGCAGCATGCGGCAAAACTCCTCTCTGTTTTGGGTGTCCGTTCCGCTTTTTCCGCTGTCTGCATAGATTTCGGTGAATAAATAATCTGCATTTTGGCTTATGTATGTTTTAAAAAAACGAATCTGATTTTCTAAACTTCCCGATTGCAGCTCCGAATCGGTCGAAACCCTGCAATAGGCGCAAACCCGCACCTTTCCCATTTCCTCACCTCTGTACAGTGTATCGGAAAATGCGGTTTATATGCCTTTTTTTCTATAAAGTTACTTCTGCCGCGTCGAACGCGTTGGAAAGCATTAATTTTAGGCGGTTTTCCTGGTTCACGCGGGTTGCGCCCGGGTCGTAGTCCACCGCAACAATGTTAATATCGGGATTTTTTTCTTTAATGGGGCGCATCATGCCTTTGCCGCAAATGTGATTGGGCAAACAGCCGAACGGCTGCACACACACAATGTTTTTCACGCCGCTTTCGGCAAGCTCTAACATTTCGGCTGTCAGCAGCCAGCCCTCGCCCATTTTTGCACCGTAGCCGATGTAGCCGCGGCAAAGGTCGATTGTTTTTTGAAAGGGCGTGAGGGGCGTGAAACTGCCCTCCTCTTTCATCAAATCGATGATATCCTGTTTCTTTTTATTCAGATAGGAAAAGGCAAGCGATGCTGCAACGTGTTTTGCCGGCTTTAAACCATAGATTTCATAGTCCTCGATGTTATTAAACACGCAGAACAGGCAAAAATCCAACAGTCCCGGAATGACCGCCTCTGCGCCCTCGCGAACCAAAAACTGCTCTAAATCATTATTGCCGAGAGGCGAATATTTCACGAAAATCTCGCCCACAATGCCGACTTTCACCGTTTTCTTCTTTTCTTTCTCAATTGCCGCAAAATCGGCGATCATGGCTTTATAATTCTCTTTAATTTTTTCATACCGAACCTTGCCGCCCGAGCCCAATTCTTTTGAAAGCTTTTCCGTCCAAAACGTTGCCCTTTGCTCGGCAGTGCCTTTTATTTTCTCATAGGGCTTGCACTGATTTACGAGGGTAAGCAGCAAATCGCCGTACATAACCGCATACATCATGCTGCGCAAAATGGGTAAATTTAACTGAAATCCGGGGTGTTTTTCCAAGCCCAAAAGGTTAAAAGAAATAACCGGCACATAGCCAAAGCCCGCCTTTTCAAGCGCTTTTCGCAAAAGGAAGATGTAGTTAGAAGCGCGGCAGCCGCCGCCTGTTTGAAACAAAATCAGCGCCACCTTGTGCGGGTCGTACCGCCCGGATTTTAAGGCGTCGATAAACTGTCCCACAACCAAAACCGCGGGATAGCAGGTGTCGTTATGCACATATTTTAAGCCGGTTTCCGCAATTTCGGGTCCTTCGGTGCGCAAAAGTTCTGCCTTGTAGCCATAGGTTTTCAGCACGCTGATTATGAGCTCGAAATGCCGCGGCAGCATGGTAGGCACCAAAATGGTATATTCTTTTTTCATTTCTTTTGTGAACGCAACATAGCTTTTTCCTGTTTTCATGGCTTTCTCCCGTTCTTATTTAAGTTATCCTTCCAGCGCGCCGAGCAGGCTGCGCAGGCGGATTTTAACCGCACCTAAATTGGTGATTTCATCAATTTTAATCTGGGTATAAAATTTTCCCTTTTCTTCTAATATGCGGCGTACCTCATCGGTTGTAATCGCGTCGATTCCGCAGCCGAAGGACACCAGCTGCACAAGCTCGGTATCTTCATGGCTTGCCGCATAGTTTGCCGCGCGGTACAGCCGCGCATGGTATGTCCACTGGTTCAGAACGCGGGTAGATTTCGGCTTTGCCAAATGGCAAACGCTGTCTTCACTCACCACGACAAAGCCAAGCGAGGTTGCCAATTTATCGATTCCGTGCCCGATCTCGGGGTCGATATGATAGGGTCTGCCCGCAAGAATCATAATGCGCCGATTGTGCGCGCGGGCATAGGAGAGGGCCTTTTCACCCTCGTCACGCAGACGCTGCATATACCCGTCATATGCCGCAAATCCCGCGCGGACAGCATGCTGCACCTCTTTTTTGGTAATATCGGGGAAAGAGGGGGTAAGCGCCTCGTGCAGTGTTTTTACAAGGCTTTTTTTATTGTCGATATTTAAATACGGATATAAAAAGTTTACGGTTTTCAGGCAGTCCATATTGCCGTGCAAAAGCTCGGAATAATAGGCAACAACGGGGCAGTTATAGTGGTTGTCCCCCGCTTTTTCGTTTATGTTATAGGTCAGGCACGGATAGAATATGGTTTTAATGCCCGCCTCTACCAGCTCTTCCATGTGTCCGTGCATGATTTTTGCGGGATAGCAAGCTGTGTCGGACGGAATGGAGAATTGTCCTTTTTCATAGGTTCTGCGGGTGGAAAGACCCGAGAACACCACTTCAAAGCCGAGATCCGTAAAAATGCCGTGCCAAAGGGGGGCAAGCTCATACATGCCAAGGGCGGTCGGCATGCCGATTTTGCCGCGCGGCGCTTCAATCTGCGGCAGGGCGGACAATGTGTCGCGCTTCCACTGGTACAGGTTCGGCAATGACGCGTTTTCTTTATTCCCGGTCATTTTCTGGCACTGATTGCCCGAAATGAACCGTTCGCCGCCCGAGAAAATGTTTATGGTTAAATGGCAGTGGTTTGCACAACCCTTACAAATATCCGTTTTGGAAACGTGTTCGAAATTGTCAAGTTCCTCTGCCGTAAGCAGGCGGCTTTTTTCAAAACGCATGGCATGCAGCGCCGCGCCGTATGCGCCCATTAAGCCCGCGATGGAGGGGCGGATAACGTCGGCACCGGTTTCCAGTTCAAAAGCACGCAAAATCGCGTCGTTTAAAAAAGTTCCGCCCTGCACCACAATGTGTTTTCCCAATTCCTCCGGCGATGCGGCGCGGATAACCTTATACACCGCGTTTTTCACAACGCTGATGGAAAGTCCCGCCGAAATATCTTCCACCGATGCGCCGTCTTTTTGGGACTGTTTAACCGATGAATTCATAAACACTGTGCAGCGCGAACCTAAGTTCACGGGCGCTTTGGCTTTCACGCCGAGCCGCGCAAAATCAGGGACGCTGTAGCCCATAGACCGCGCAAACGTTTCGATAAACGAACCGCAGCCCGAAGAACACGCCTCGTTTAACATAATGGAATCAATCGCGCCGATGCGGATTTTAAAGCATTTAATGTCCTGTCCGCCGATGTCTAAAATAAAGTCCACATTCGGCTGAAAATGCTTTGCCGCGGTGTAGTGCGCTATGGTTTCCACAATGCCCTCATCGGTGTGGAACGCGTGTTCAATCAACTCTTCGCCATAGCCTGTGGACGCCGCGCCGCAAATCGTTATTTTTGTGCCGCAAAGGGCGCGGATTTTCTTTAACTGCTCTAACACAAGCGTTACGGGCGAGCCCTGATTGGAGCTGTAAAAGCTATATAAAATTTCCTTATTTTCCGATATTAAAACCAGTTTTGTGGTTGTCGAACCGCAGTCGATTCCAAGGTATGCCTTGCCGCTGTAGGAAGCAATGTCTTTTTCGGGCACACCCTCTGCCTTGTGGCGGTCGCAAAAGGCTTTGTACTCGTCACTGTCCGCAAAGAGCGGCGCAAGCCGTCCTCTGCCGTAGGTGATTTTTCCTTCGCTTGTTCTTAAGGCTTCTTTCAGAGCCGCAAAGGTGTAAGGCTCGCTTTTTGCGCTGTAAATTGCGGCGCCGAGTGCAACCGCAAAACGCGCATATTCGGGGCAAACGCCGTTTTCCTCGGTCAAGTTCAGCGTTTCGCGGAACCGCTTGCGAAGTCCTTTGCAGTAAAACAAAGGCCCTCCCATAAACAGCACTTTTCCGACGATTTTGCGCCCCTGTGCCAAACCGGTTATGGTTTGATTGACCACCGCCTGGTAGATAGAAGCCGCAACGTCTGCTTTATTTGCGCCCTGGTTTAACAGCGGCTGAATGTCCGTTTTGGCGAAAACGCCGCAGCGGGAGGCAATGGGGTAGAGCCGTGTGGCGCAAAGAGACGCCGCATCTAACTCGTCCACCGTCATGTTCAGCAAAATTGCCATTTGGTCGATAAACGCGCCCGTGCCGCCTGCGCAGCTGCCGTTCATACGCTCGTCCATAAACCCGTCAAAGAAAATAACCTTTGCGTCCTCGCCGCCAAGCTCGATAACAACGCTTGTGTCGGGCTGCATTTTTTTAACCGTTTCGCCGGTGGCATACACTTCCTGCACAAAAGGAATGTCCGCCGCCTGTGCCATGCCGAGGCCCGCAGAGCCCGAAATGGCGCACGTAAACGGCTTTTCGGACAGCAAAGACTCGATTTCTTCAATCATCTGCATGGTTTTGGAGCGCACCTGCGAAAAATGACGCTCGTATTTTTCATAAATCACTTTATCGTTTTCGGTCAGCACCACTTTGGTTGTGGTCGAGCCGATATCTATGCCAAGGGCGCGCACACCCTCTTTTTTATGTACGGTTTTGTTTTCGGTTTCCATTGCATCACACCTCTTTTCGCTGTTCGTCCAGC
>CAKSHV010000049.1 GCA_934457515.1 uncultured Clostridia bacterium | reverse complement strand
ATGTAAGGCGGCAGCTGCTGAATGGGGCTTGTTATGCACCACAAAATGCCGTTTACGGTAGTCAGCTGACCAATCGTAACCATGCCCGCAATAACAAGGCTTCCGCCGACCAAAATAACCACAACGGTAAACATCTGCACCGTAAAGTTAATCACAGGCACATATTTGGCATAGCTTTCGGCAAATTTCATAAACGCATCACTGTAGCCGTTGTTAAACTTTTCAAACTTTTTAATCTCCGCCTGCTCTTTGGTGTATGCTTTCACCACGCGGTTACCGCTGATATTCTCCTGCACCGCGGAATTTAAGCGGGACAGCGCCTCACGCATGCCGATAAATATCGGTTTATTCACCTTCGACATTTTAAACACGAAAATGGCGATAACGGGAATTAAAACCGTAAGCGATGCGCCGAGGGTAGGGCTTACCTGATACATTGTAATCATGCCGACCGCAAAAACAAGCAACTGCTGCATTAAATACGGGAACGTGTTTTGCAAAACAACGCGGATTGCTTCCATATCGCCCGACATTCTTGCCATTAAGTCGCCCGTGCGATTTGTCTTAAAGAAAGTTAAATCCAGCTTTTGAAGCTTGTCAAACAGCGTGCCCCGAATATTCATAATCACGGTTTGGGACACCCACTCCATCAAAAGCTGGCGAACATACCAAGTAATCTGCCGAATCAGAGAGCCGGAAATTAAAAGAATAATGCAAATTTTTAAAGCGCCCGTGTTGCCCCCTATAATTACATTGTCCACAATGTAACCGGTAACGTACGGCGTGATGAAAATAACCAGCACGTGCAAAACCGTGAGCAGGGCAGAAAAAACAATTTTCCCCCAATGACCTTTTAGGTATCGGCTGAGCCATTTTAGTGCGTCCATGATGCACATCCCCCATCTTTCCTAAAAATCAAGTGCAGTATAAACCATATTTCCCAAAAAGTCAACCCTTTTTATAAAAAAAGTTCAAAAAACTTTTTCTAAATTATTGCTCTGATTCTAACGGTTTGTTGCTGCAAATTTAAAAAGAAAATACATAAAAATACATTTTTATTTTGCATAAAAAAGCGGAAGCCGATTGGCTTCCGCTTTTTTAAAAGGTTTAAACCAAAATTATTTCAGTTCAACTTTAGCGCCAACTTCTTCAAGTTTGGTCTTCATTTCTTCAGCTGCGTCTTTAGCAACTGCTTCTTTAATGGTCTTCGGTGCGCCGTCAACCATGTCTTTTGCTTCTTTCAAGCCAAGACCTGTGATTTCACGAACAACTTTAATAACCTTAATTTTTTCTGCGCCTGCTTCAGCCAGAACAACGTCAAATTCTGTCTTTTCTTCAGCAGCAGCGCCTGCCGGTGCAGCACCGCCAACAACTGCAACAGGAGCAGCAGCGGATACGCCGAATTCTTCCTCGATAGCCTTAACCAGTTCGGAAAGTTCCAGAACGGAAAGGGCTTTGATTTCTTCAATCATAGCTGTGATCTTTTCACTCATTTTATTTTCCTCCTAAATTTTCAATTTGATTCTTTTGAATTCATTTTATTGTTTGTATCATGCCGCGCATGACGCACAATAACTTACGCAGATTCTTTCTGATCTGCAACAGCCTGAATTGCACGCGCAAGACCTGCAATCGTTGCGTTCAAGCCGCCTGCCAGCATTGCATACAATGTGTCTTTCGGCGGAATCTTTGCAAGAGCGTGAATCTCTTCCAAAGCGCATGCTTTGCCGTCCATAAAGCCAGCCTTAATGGTAAGACCGGACTCGTCTTTGTACTTGCCGATGAATTCGGACAAAACCTTAGCCGGTGCAACAACATCCGTCGGATGGATTGCAAGAGCGGTTGTGCCGTTTAAGATTTCATCAAACTCTGTGTAACCGATCTGCTCGGCTGCACGGCGGGTCAATGTGTTTTTAACAACAGCATATTCAACGCCTGCTGCACGAAGGTTGTTACGCAGTTCTGTGTCCTTATCAACGGTCAGTCCGCTGTAAGAAACGAATACGCCTGCTGCTGCATTCTGCATTTTGTCTGCTAAAGCTGCAACAATGTCCTGTTTTTGCTTTAAAACCTTTTCACTTGGCATTTTCATTTCACCTCACTTGTCTAAATTTTAAAGTGCGCTCCGCGCCGCGCGGATGCGCAAAAGTGCATATCCGCGGTCTGCTTTTTAAAAAGCAGATAAAAAGGTTTTCCGTCCGCACCGGAAAACCTTTAAAGTACATAATTAAAATTATGCAAAAGATATTTCCTCGGCAGGCATTTTCTCTTTACGCCTTACGGCACCTGCTGTCTGCGGATAACAGAAATAGTATATCAGATATTTTAAGGTTTGTCAACCCCAAAATTAGTCTGAAAGTTTTGCTGCGTTAACACGAACGGACGGACCCATTGTAGAGGTAACCGCAACGCTCTTCATGTAAACGCCTTTTGCTGCTGCCGGCTTTGCCTTTGCAACTGCTTTTGCAAGGGTGTTGAAGTTTTCTTCCAGCTTATCTTTGCCGAAAGATACTTTGCCGATGGGGCAGTGGATAATGTTTGTTTTATCCAGTTTGTATTCGATTTTACCGGACTTAATGTCTGCAATTGCTTTTGCAACGTCCATGGTAACGGTGCCTGCCTTCGGGCTCGGCATTAAGCCTTTCGGACCTAAAACTTTACCTAAACGGCCAACAACGCCCATCATGTCGGGAGTTGCAACAACAACGTCGAAATCGAACCAGTTTTCGCCCTGAATTTTTGCAACCAGCTCGTCGGAACCAACGTAATCTGCGCCGGCACCTTCTGCTTCTGCCACTTTATCGCCTTTTGCGAATACCAGAACACGAGCAACTTTACCTGTTCCGTGGGGCAGTACAACCGCACCGCGAACCTGCTGGTCTGCGTGTCTGGAGTCAACGCCTAATTTAATGTGGCATTCAACGGTTTCGTCGAATTTAGCTTTTGCAGCTTTCACAACTAAATCCAAAGCCTCGCCTGCGTCGTATAACTTAGCGCGGTCAATCAATTTAGCTCCTTCTAAATAATTCTTGCCTCTTTTCACGATTTTAATCCTCCTTAAGTGGTTTGGCGGAATTTACCTAAAAATTCCTCCCACCCGGCTTCTAAACTTATTATTCTTCTACTGTAATGCCCATGCTTCTTGCAGTACCTGCGATCATGCTCATAGCCGATTCAACCGAAGCTGCGTTTAAGTCAGGCATTTTCTGGGTTGCAATTTCTTTCAAAGCGTCTTTGGAAATGGTTGCAACTTTTGTTTTGTTCGGAACACCGGAACCGCTTTCAATTTTGCAAGCTTTCTTTAAAAGAACTGCTGCCGGCGGTGTTTTTGTAACAAAGCTGAAGGACTTATCTGCATAAACGGTGATAACAACCGGGATGATAAGACCCATGTCCTTTGCTGTTCTTTCGTTAAATTCCTTTGTGAATTGAACGATGTTTACGCCCTGCGCACCCAAAGCAGGACCTACCGGGGGAGCCGGTGTTGCTTTACCTGCGGGAATTTGCAGTTTAATGTAACCTGTAACTTTCTGTGCCATGGTTACCAAGCACCTCCTTCAAATGTGGTAATATAGCGGGTTTTTGCCCTCCCACTAATTTATATACAGCCAAACGGCGCATATACGGTTTAGTCTAAAGGTTCAACCTGATTTAAATCAAGCACCATAGGCGTTTCTCTGCCGAACATGAACACAGACACGCGAACCTTCTGTTTTTCCAGGTCAATCTCTTCCACAATACCCACGCTGTCTTCAAACGACTCGCAGGTAATGCGCACATTGTCGCCCACCTCGTAGTTTACGTTGATGGTCTTCTTATCCTCAAGCTCCAAGCGCTCGATTTCGGTTTCGGACAGCGGAACGGGTTTAGACCCCGGACCGACAAATCCCGTAACACCGCGCGTGTTGCGGACAATGTACCAGCTGAAATCCGTCATAATCATACGGATAAACACGTAGCTCGGAAGCAGCTTGCGCATACTGGATTTTTTCTCATTGTTTTCCTTAACCTCGATGACTTCCTCAAGCGGAACGCGGATATCGAAAAACATATGATGCAAATTATTGTTTTCAATGGTTTTTTCCAAATTTGCCTTAACCTTATTCTCGTAGCCGGAATAGGTGTGGACAACATACCATTTTGCTTCCTCAGCCATACTTTCCCTCCTTGTCCTTAAGCCTAAAAAACAGGTGAAAGGGAATTATATGCCGAAAATTGCTTTAAAGCCCGTTGTGAACGCAAAGTCCAAAACAAAAACGATGACGCCGATTAAAAGGGATACCGCTATAACGACGCCGGTGTTGTTTGCAACCGTGCGGAAAGAAGGCCAAATAATTTTCTTGAATTCGCTTTTAACGCCTTTGAAAAATTCCTTCATTTTTGCTGTTCTTTTAACAGTTTTAACTGCATTATCGCCCATTTTCGTTCCTACCTTTCCCGAAACAAATTTTAAATCAAGCCCAAAAGGTCTTATTTTGTTTCCTTATGAACCGTATGCTTTTTGCAGAATCTGCAGTACTTGCTGATTTCGAGTCTGTCCGGTGTGTTTTTCTTATTCTTCATGGTGTCGTAATTTCTCTGTTTGCACTCTGTGCAAGCCAATGTAATTTTTGTACGCATAGTTTTATACCTCCGCTTTATCATTCATTACGCAATTTCAGTACTTTACAGCATATCACAAACCAAGCGGTTTGTCAATAGATATTTTTAAAAAAGCGTAAATAAAAAAGACCTATTCCCAGTCTTCGCATACAGTATAGCACACAACAGACGAAAAATCAAGTCTTTTTTATGAAATTTTGTTATAATTTTTCGTTTAAACCAGTCCCAGACGCCGCGCCGCGCGGATATAAAGCAGCATGCCGCTTGAATAATAGGGCGAACAGTCGGACGGGGCGCCTGTAATCGGATGAAATTCCTGTCCGAACGGAACCGTTTCGCTCGATTCGTTGTACTTTTCAAGCCACACCTCAAGCAGTTTTTCGTAGTCTGCCGTTTTGCCGTAGTGCTCCATCCAAAAATCGGTACGCAGCGCAACCAGCGCCTGCGAAAAGAAATTCCAAGTGTTGCCCGGCTTGTTCATCACCCACCGCGGGTCGCTTACGGCAGTTGCGGCAAAGGGAACGGGCGTGCCGAAATCTTTTCCTTCCTTAAAATACATATCGTAAATGCTGTCAAACATATCTTGGCCGAGCACATGCGCCTGGAACACGTTTGCCATTTGAATGGTCTTGATTTTGCGCGCATTCCCGTCTTTATCCACATCGTAGAAAAAATTGTCTTCCTTATTATATAACAGCTCCAACATTTTGTTTTTAACGTCCTGCGCTTTTTTCTTCCACGCGTCCGCCTCTTCATTTTTTCCCAAAGCGCGCGCCATATCGCAAAGTGCCATGCGGTCGCCGTAAAACACGGCGTTCATATCGGGCGCGATAAGCGGCATAAGCGGCATGAACGGCTGATTAGAAAATTCTTTGCCGAACATGTCAGGCGTTGCGTGGTCAATGCCCTCTAAACGAATCGAGTTGTCATGCCCCGTGTCCCACTCGCAGAACAGCTCAATCAGCCCCGTTTTACGGGTCATACGGTTTGCACAAAGCCATTTGTCCCAGCCGCAAAAAGCGGTGTATGCCTCATTTAAAAAGCCCTCGTCCTTGGTTAAAAGGTAGGTTTCATAGCAAATGCGCCCGAACGGCACGCACTCCTGTATGTGCCGATACCCCACCTGTCCGTTGTTCCAGACATAGGCGGGCATTTGTCCGTCCTCCCGCTGATTCTCAAAGAAAATCCGTGCCTGGGAAAGAGAAATATCCTTGCAGCCGTCATATAATTTTCCGATCAGCAGCGCGTCATACGCGTGCTCCATCCAAACGCCGATGTAGCAGTCCGAAATCTGAATCAGTCTGCCCTTGTGATTTGAAAATTCCCTTATATTTGTATGAAACAGCGTGTCCTCCGCACGGCGCACCATTTCTTTCACTTTTTGTTTGTCAAGGCTCATTTGTGACCCTCCTTTTTGCCCATTTTATCATAAAAAAAACGGAATTGCAATAAAATTTTGCCGTAACATCCCAATTCAAAGATTTTATGACTTAATTCAAAGGAAGAATGCAAAATATTATGTCAAAACTGAATATCGCGACATTTTGTCTGAATATTTTTGTTGCAAATTCAGCTAAATTATGATATTATGAACAAAAAGGAGGGATAGACGATGCCGGACATTCGCACACGCAACAACGCGCATTGGAAAGACGCGTCTTTGCCGGTCTATGCGGCGCGCAAAAAACTGCGCGGTTACTACGGTCTGCACTGGCACGAATTTTTTGAAGTTGAGCTGGTTGTCGGCGGGCACGGGCGGTGCGTACTAAACGGAAAAGACTACGAATTAAACCCCGGCGACATTTATCTTTTAACCACTACCGATTTTCACGAAGTGTTTTCGGACGATGTAGAGGTTCTGCACATTGCGTTTGACCAAAGCCTGATCGCCTCCGACCTTTCGGAAAAGTTAATTACCTGTGACAAAAACCTGTTTTTCAGCTTAGACCGCCGGGAATACGTGAAATTTTACAGTTTAATGTCCCAGCTTGCCGCCGAGTGTGAAAAAGATATGGAGTATAAACTGCCCTATATCACCTCGCTTTTGCAGTGTGTTTTTATTTTAATGATTCGAAAGGCAAACCTGAAAAACAACGCGGATACCGACGCGCGAAAGTCGCACATTGCCGCGGCGGTTTTATACTTAGAGCTGCACTTTCGCGAAAACCCGGATTTGGACACGGTTGCGGCATATGTGGGGCTGAATAAAAACTATTTTTGCGGCTTGTTCAAGCGGGAAACCGGGAAAACCATGGTGCAGTATGTGAACGATTTAAAGCTGGCATACAGCAAAAATCTCTTAAAATCCACCGATCTTTCCATAACCGAAATCTGCTACAACTGCGGCTATAATTCTTTTTCAAATTACATACACAAATTCCGCGAACGGTACGGCGAAACGCCGCTGCAGTGCCGAAAAAAAGGAATAAAAAAATAAAGATGCGACAAATCGCATCTTTATTTTTTTACTGTCGGCATTTTGGAAACCGTTTCTTTAATAAACTGAATTTCTTCGCCCGATACCGGCTCGTCAAAAGCGGAAAACGAGTTGTTCATAACGTCGCTCCCTGTGAAAAACCGATACCAATTTAAGCCCAGCGCATAGCGCCCGAAACCGAGTGACGCGTGGTATGTGTCGCGGTGCACCCGCTCTTTATGCGTCTTGGAAAGCGTTTCAAAAAGCGCGCCGCTTTGAATCATGCCCGCCGCACCGATTGCTTTTTCCGCCTGTTCATAGGCGTTTTTTATGCCCGCAAACATGTCTTTTCGCGTTTCAAAGCCTACATGGTGCAGCTTGTCACTTCCCTCTTCATATGCCCAAGTCTGATGAATCACCTGCTTGGCATTCGGCAGTTTTTCTTTCACAAAATTCGAAACAAAATCCAAATACGGCTGATAGGTGCTGTAGTCAAACGACAGGTGGCTCACCTGCTGCAGCGTTACGTAATCATAATCATAAAGTGCCGCCGCGTCCTGCACCGAAATGTGCTTGCCGGTCGATTCTCCGTTTATTTCAAGCTCATATTCCGCCAAATTTTCCTTAATGCACGCCGCATGTTTTTCAAGCGGACAGCCGCCGATGTATAAATTCACGCAAAGAAGTTCTTTTCCGTCCGCCTCCGCAATTTGGTGCGCATAGCGCGTGGCATCCTGTGAAAAACTGTTTCCGATTGACAAAATACGAATCATTTTCATCATCCTTTCTCCCTTATTTTACCACAGATTTACGAAAATTCAATATAAATGTTTAAATTTTGTGAAGAAACAGGCTTTTTATTGACTTTCTTCTCTTTTTGCGCTACAATATATAAGGGAAAAGTTTGAATTTTCTCTTTTGCGGCGTTTGCACTTTAAGGCGGCAGACCCGCAGAATCGCATTAAAACAGGTGTCGGCAAACTCTGTTTGCCGTAAGCATAACCGATCTTTACAGTTGACAGGAGGTTACAACATGAGAAAAACCAAAATTGTTTGCACATTAGGCCCTGCATCGCGCGATGAAAAAACACTGCAGGCGATGTTTGACAGCGGCATGGACGTGGGCAGAATCAACTTTTCGCACGGAACGCACGAATATCACAGGGAAACCATTGAAATGTTCCGCCGCGTACGCGACAAAAACAACATTCCCGCGGCAGTGATGTTAGACACAAAAGGCCCCGAAATCCGCATAAAGAATTTTAAAGACGGCAAAACCGAGCTGAAAGCGGGACAAACCTTTGTTTTAACGACTGCTGAGGTTGAGGGCACGAATGAAAGCGTCAGCATTACATATAAAGCGCTGCCCGAGCAGCTTAAAATCGGCAACAAAATTTTAATCGATGATGGCAGAATCTCGATGGAGGTTACCGACCTTACCGCAACCGACATTGTGTGCAAAGTGCTTACGGGCGGCGAAATCAGCAATCACAAGGGCGTGAAC
>CAKSHV010000048.1 GCA_934457515.1 uncultured Clostridia bacterium | reverse complement strand
TATTTTATCACACTAAATCGATAAAGTCAATAGAAAAGACGAAAAAATTTTAAAAATGCCCGCAAGCACAAGGCTTGCAGGCAAAAAACTTCTTACTCCTCCGCCTCGCTTACAATCGGAAAACGGATACCGTACAGCTCGAAATATTCCGAACCGCAGTTTTCTTTAAAATTGATTTTAATGCTTACAACATTTTCGGCATGAATGGTGTGCCGCGCAACGCGCATGTGATTGGTCAAGTCGGGCAGATACACAATTTCGCCCTCAGCCGTTTCCGCCTCAATGTCATAGCGGCTTATAATAGTCGGCAGATTATCCGGCATATTGTCCTCTTCAAGCATGGTGTTAAACACAAGTTCAATATCCTCCACCTTTTTCGGCTCAGGGAAGCGCAGCATCAGCCATTCTTCGGTATCGCTCGACTGGCTGATCCAAAGATTCGGCGTGCCGTGCGGACGCGAAAAGCCGTTTAACACATTCTGCGCCGCATAAATATTCTGCTCGGGCTTTACATCGCGGAACGCAATGCTGCGGTATGGTCTATCCTGCCGCAAACGCCACATGCGATACAGTCCCTCATACTTGGATGTGGTTTCAATCTGCGGCTTTGCCACAAAGGTTACCGCGCCGGTAAGCAGCGTGTTATTCGCATACAGACGAAGAGACGGATTGATTTCAAACAAAATATATGCCTTGTCGTCCTGTAAATTCTCGGCTGCAATCGGCAGTTCCATCCAATCGTTAAAATCGGCGGGAACGGGGATTTCAATTTCATTTACCACATACTCGGGGATGTAGTTTTCTTTCCGTGTTCCGCTCATGATTTTTAATTTCAAAAGCTGTTCTACATGGTCAAAGTTTTTAAGCTTAATCTGAATCGAATCGATTCTGCCCACCGTGGACGGCAGGGCAAGCACATACATATCGGAAAGGCAAATCATGCCGTTTGTTTCCTGATTGCTGTACTCTTTTTCGGACGACGCCGTAACCGATGTATTTTCGGTCAAATCGGGGTCGGACGGTTCTTTCATATTCAAAATATACTGGTCGTCTGCCAAAAGCATGGTTTGCAGTTCTTTGATATGGTCGTTTTTAATATCGCGCGGGGTGCATCCGTATTTTTTGCAAAGATATGCCGCCGTGCCGCACGCCTGACCCGCAACGCCGCCCTGACATGCAAGGCGTGAGGTGCCGAACGCAACATGGGTTGCGCTCATATTTCTGCCCGCAAACATTAAATTGTCCACATTTTTGGAATACATCATGCTGAAAGGCAGGCTGAGTGTTCCGCCCACAAAATGCCAGAATGTTGCATGTCCGTCATCATAAATGCCTTTGGGCGCATGCACGTCCATTTCCCAGCCGGCAGTTGCAACCGCGTCTTCAAAATCGGTTTTGGTGTCCACATCGGTCTGGGTTAAGATGTGGTCGCCCACAAAACGGCGTGATTCGCGCTTTCCGGGAAGGGTGCTGACATGCGTCAACTTATAAGTATCAAGGTTTGTAAATTTGCCTGAATTTTTCATATAGTCCCAAACGCCGTAAGCAATTTTGCGAAGCTCGAGGGCAATATCTTCATTGTCGTAAACCGTGTCAACCTGTCCGCCGTATTCCACCCACCAATACCCCTCAAATTCGGGGCCGTTTACGCTGTAAAACGAGCGGTCCAAGCCTTTGTCATCTCCCAAATTCTTGAAAAACGGGCACTTTTCAATGTCGTACGCCCAGTCGGGACGGTGAAACGGAACGGGTTTTCCCACATCACGCGCACGGAAAATAATGCTGTCGCCCATGGTATACTCGTCTGCCTCAAGCGGCGCTAAGCTTTCGCCGAACTCAGACTGTGCCTCTCTGCCGTACATATATTCGGCTCCCGCCTTGAAAGCAACGCTGCCATCGCCCGTGCAGTCAATAAAAATCGGCGCGACAAATTTAAATGTGCGCTCGGAGGCAAGCTGCACACCCGAAACCGAAAGAATTTTTCCGTCTGCACAATCCGCGTCGGTGATATATGTATTTAAATACACTTCTAAATTCTCCTGATTGTTCACCATGGAGAAAAAACCCAAATCGCGGTCTTTTCCATAGTAACGGTAGTTTTGCTTAAACTCCTCCACAATGCCGCCCTCGCGCGCATATACAGAGGGAGAATGGCCGTTTTGCGCCGCACCGTTCATATTGATTGCAATTTCCGAAGAGCAGTTGCCGCCCGGAACCGGTCTGTCGTGCACAAGCGCGGTTTTTAACCCCTTTCGTGCGCCCGCAACCGCTGCGCAAACGCCGGAGAGTCCGCCGCCGATGACCACCAAATCCATTTCCTTAACCTCTAACATTCATACACCGTCCTTTTACCCTCATCAATTTCATCCCATCAAGACTGCTCATTTTCTTTTTTCGATTTATTTTTCCTGTAGTTTGCAGGAGAGATATCCATATACTTTTTAAACAGCTTACTGAAATGAAAATAGTCGTCGTACCCCACGCGCGAGCTGATTTCATATAAAGAAAGCTCGGTATTTTCCAAAAGCTCGACCGCCTTGTTTAAACGGCATTCAACCAAAAAAGCGGTAAACGATTTACCGGTTTCCACCTTAAACAAATTGCTTAGGTAACTCGGATTTAAGAAAAATTTCTGTGCCAAATCGTTTATCATCAGTTTTTGATTGTAGTTATATTTAATATAATCGGTAATTTCGCGGATAACATAGCGTGAAGTGGTTTTTCCGCCGCCCTTTTTGTGGCTTTCGTTCACGCACTGATACAGATAGGCAAAATACGACTCAATGTTCGGAAACTGGTTTATAATCTCGCGGCTATCTGTTTCCGCACTCTCGGTTTCAACGCCGATCTGGCCGGCAAGATAGGTAATAATCGGCATTAAATTATCGATATTGATTTTATTTTCTTTCAAAACGGTCGGCAGAAGGCTTAAAAGTTCGTTTATGCTGTGGTTCATTTTATAACCTGCGATAAAGGCGTTTACGTCTTTCACGCGGTCGCTGCCGTCGCGATAGACATTTACCTTTTCACCGTTTAAAAAGATGGTATCCGATGCGTTTTGCGCCTGCATGAATGCCGAACGGAATTTACGCGCACTTTTCATAACGCGGCTTACGCCAAAGGTTGCACCCGTGCGTTTGGCAACTTCATTTAATTCTTTCAGCAAATTTTTAAGGCTGATCAAGTTAAAATACTCGGTTTTATTCTGAATAAACAGAAAATATTTGCTGTTTGAAAGCGGGAGCGCAACCGTGTTCCAATTTTCAGGCAAAATATCTTTTGCCTCTGTTCCCTCTTTCACGTTTGCAATTACCGCAACAAACGGCTTTGCGGTTTCGTTGATTCCGATTTTATTCAGCTTTTCCATCAAATCATCATTGGTATTATAGCTGTCAAGCAGCGAATACAGCATTTTTGTGCGTTTAAAATGGAAAATCTGTTCCGTTGCCCCCACCTCAAGATCAAGCGTATCTTTCACACGCTTTAATGTTTCCTCGAGTTCAGAGGGGTCAACCGGCTTTAAAAGATAGCCGAATGCGCCAAGCTGAAGCGCTTTCTGGGCATATTCAAACTTTCCGTACGCCGTAACAAAAACGGTTTTAAATTTGACGTCCGAATCTTTATAGGATTCAAGCAGCTGAATCCCGCTGAGCTCCGGCATGCGGATATCGCTTATCACAAGGTCTGGCTTTTGCTCGGCAATCACTTTTTTCGCCGTTTCGGCGTCGTTTGCCTCGCCCGCAATCCGAAAACCCAAAGATTCCCAGTCCGCAAGCGTTTTTAAGTCTTCCATAACCCACTGTTCATCATCTATCAAAACGACCGAATACATAATCATCACTTCTCTTATTTGGTATTTGTATCACAACCACTGTGCCATAGCCCTCCCAGCTGTGCACATGCACGCCGAACGCCTCTCCGTACAGCGAATGGATACGGTTCTGAATGTTTACAAGTCCAATGCTTGTTTTTTCGCCGCTCGTGTCATAAATACTGCGCTTTGCCGCAAGCGAACGGTTTAGAGCACTTAATGTTTCTTTATCGATTCCGATGCCGTTATCGGTCACGCGGATTTCCACGCCGTTTGCTATTTTTTTAGCCGTCACGCGGATAATCCAGCTGCCTTTTTGGTTGGTAAAGCCGTGCAGAATGGAATTTTCCACAACCGGCTGCAGCGTCATTTTTGGAATCTCACAGCTTAGTATATCATCATTTGCGCCAAAAATCAACTGTAATTGTTCACCTAATCGCATTCTTTGGATATAAACATAGTTTTTAATGTTTAAAAACTCGTCCTGCAGCACCGATTTGTCCTGCAGATTCGAGGCATAGCGCAGCATGCTTACCAAGCAGCTGATCATGGCGGAAACCTCTTTTTCCGCGCCCGAACGCGACATACCGCGAATACAGCTTAGTGTGTTATACAAAAAGTGCGAATTGATTTGCGAATGAAGGAGGCTTACCTCAAACTGCTTTCTTTCAAGCTCTGTTTCGTAAAGGCGCTGCTGGGTGTTAAAAATTTTCTTGGTCAGTGCCTGCACCTCGTCTACCATGTGATTAAAATTGTCTGCAATCATGGTAATCTCGTTCTTTTCGGAAAAAGAAATTTTGTGTTTAAAGTCGCCGCTTGCCACGCGGTCAATTGCCTGCGACAGGCGCGTAATCGGTTTTGTTATACGGAAATTTGTAAAGGTAGTCAATGCAACGACAATTAAAATGATAATTAAAATATAAAGCAAAATGCTGTAACCGATATGCAATGAATTATTGTAAAGATCGCGCTTAGAAACAACCACCGCGATTTCCCAGTCGGTTTCATCACTTTTGTGAATAATATATTTATATTCCGTTTTGCCCGATTTAAATGAAGAAGAATACTTTTTTTCTTTTATGGGAATGCTTTTATGCATTTCCGCCACCGGAATATCAATTTTGGGGTTGGGCAGCACAATCGGGTTACCCTCACTGTCCAAAATTAAAAACTGCATGTCCGCGCCGTAGATTTTCGTGTCAAAGATTTTTAACAATTTTTCTTCATCAATAACCATAACCGCATAGCCCAAATAGTCATACGATTCGGGATTGTAAATCTGTTCCGCAACGGCAATCAGCGGTTTGTTTTCCACATTATTTAAGGTTAAATACCCTGTCGCCTTGCCGCTTTTTCTCGCTTTTTCAACAAGCGCATGCACATCATCTTTTGAAACATTTTCGGAAGAGCCCGCAATTTTGCCGCTGCTCGTTACAACATAACCGTCCGACACGGCACTGTTTAAAAGTATTACGTTTTTAAGCTGTCCCGTCAGCTGATTTCTGAGGGATGAATCGGTAAAATCGGGATCGGATGATAAAATTCTCTGCACCGAATCTTCAAACGCAAAAGACTTAATCATCATATCCACATTTTCAAAATGTTCGTCCAGCCGGTCGGACATCTGGTCGAATGTGGACTCCAAGGTTGACGTAATCAGGCGGTTGCTGTCGTTTATAAACACACCGTATGTAATCACGCTGAAAATAATAAGCGGCAGCGCCGCAAGCAACGTGTTTGTTATGGTCATGCGGATTCTTAATTTGTATTTGGTTAAATCAGGGCGCTTCATATTCTGTTATTCTCCGTTATAAGGTATGCCGAAATAATCGTAGGCAAGTTTGGTTGCCACTCTTCCGCGCGGCGTGCGGCTGATAAAGCCGAGCTGCAAAAGATAGGGCTCGCAAACGTCTTCTATGGTGTTGCTTTCCTCGCCGATGGATGCGGAAATGGTTTCCAATCCCACAGGACCGCCGCCGAACGACTGAATAATTGATTTTAACATTCTTCGGTCCATGGTGTCAAGTCCCAATTTGTCGACTTCCATCATGTTCAGCGCCATATCCGCAATTTTGTTTGTAATCACCGAATCGGATTTAATCTGCGCAAAATCGCGCACGCGCTTTAAAAGGCGGTTCGCAATTCTCGGCGTTCCGCGCGAGCGCTTGGCAATTTCCTCCGCGCCGCTGTTTTCAATCGAAACACCCAAAATGTGCGCCGAGCGCTTGATAATTAAAACAAGTTCTTCGGGCGTGTACATTTCCAAGCGGCTGATATAGCCGAAACGGTCGCGAAGAGGTGCGGAAAGAAGCCCCGCACGGGTTGTTGCGCCGATTAAAGTAAACTTTGGCAGCGCAACGCGAACCGTTTTTGCCGACACACCTTTTCCGTACACAATATCAATCACGAAATCCTCCATGGCGGGGTATAAAATTTCTTCCACGCTGCGAGATAGGCGATGAATTTCATCAATAAACAAAATATCGTTTTCATTTAAATTGGAAATAATTGCCGCCAAGTCGCCGGGGCGTTCAATGGCAGGGCCGGAGGTTACACGGATATTCACGCCCATTTCATTGGAAATAATGCCCGCAAGGGTTGTTTTTCCGAGTCCCGGCGGTCCGTACAGCAAAATGTGGTCAAGCGATTCCTGTCGCTCTTTTGCCGCCGCAATAAAGATTTTTAAATTTTCCTTGGCTTTGCTTTGCCCCACATATTCGTCTAACGCACGCGGACGAAGAGAAGTTTCGATTTCGCTGTCGTCCGACGTGTAGGTTGATGTGATAATTCTGTCGTCCATTTCATTCTCCTTTGCCGCATAGTGCGGCATGTTTTATCTGTTTTTCAGCAAGTTTTTAAGTCCTTGATTTACAATCTGTTCCACCGTTCCCTCAAGTCCCGCAACGGCACGGTTTGCCTCGGCGGGCGTGTATCCCAAAGCGCAAAGCGCCTCTGCCGCCTCGGATGCCGCGCTGCCCACAGGCACAGGCTCTGCAAGGGAAACATCGGCAGATAGTGCATAGCCTTTAAACTTATCCTTAAGTTCCAATATGATGCGCTGCGCAAGTTTCGGACCGACCCCCGGTGCTTTGGCAACCGCTTTTGCGTCGCCCGAAATGACGGCATGTATAAACGCATTCGGTTCCAAAACCGACAAAATGGCAAGCCCCACTTTCGGACCGACGCCCGAAATCGAGATTAAAAGCTCATACATATCTTTTTCTTCCTGCGTTAAAAAGCCGTATAGCTCCATGGCGTCTTCGCGCACATTAAAATAGGTATAAAGCTTAACTGCCTTTCCGAGGGCGGGAAGTTTTGAAAGTGCCGAAGAGGAAACAAAAATTCGGTATCCGATGCCGCCGTTTTCCACGACAACCGCATTTCCCTCCGCGCTGCACAAAATGCCGCTTATAAATGCATACATATGTAATTCTCTCCTTTATTTTATAAACCAAGCTTATTCGACAAACTTGCGGAATGGGCATGGCAAATGGCAACCGCCAAAGCGTCTGCCGTGTCGTCCGGCTTTGGAATTTCGTTTAAGGACAAAAACATTTTCACCATTTGCTGCACCTGATTTTTGTCCGCTCTGCCGTAACCGACCACCGCCTGCTTAATTTGCAGCGGTGTGTATTCCGCAATGGGAATGCCCGCGTTTTCGGCGGCAAGCACCAAAACGCCGCGCGCATGACCGACCGCAATCGCCGTTTTGACGTTCGTGTTAAAAAACAACTCTTCAATTGCAACCACGTCGGGTTTAAAAGCGTTCACCAATTCGGTTGCCCCGTCATACACCATCTTTAACCGCTTAGACAAAGGTGTGTGTGCGGGCGATGTGATCTTTCCGTAGTCAATCACCTTAAACACATTCTTTTTATATTCTATCACACCATACCCCACAATTGCAACCCCCGGGTCAATTCCCAATATACGCATAAATGTCTCCTTTTTTGCATAAAAATGCATTTTTTTATAAAAATATTCAAAAAGTACTTGATTTTTTGAAAAAAGTGTTGTATAATTACATCATGAAGAAAGAAAAGAGCGGTTAAAAAATTATTTTTGCTCTTTTTCCAACATCTATTTTACCAAGAAATCGGAGGAAATGCAATATGTCAAAAGAAAAAGTTATTTTAGCCTACTCCGGCGGGCTGGACACATCCATCATCATTCCGTGGCTTAAGGAAAATTATGACTACGAAGTAATTGCGGTTTGCGGCGATGTGGGTCAAGGTAAAGAAACAGAAGGCTTGGAAGAAAAAGCTTTAAAAACAGGCGCTTCCAAACTGTACATAGAAAATCTGCAGGAAGAGTATGTTCGCGATTTTATCTGGCCGACCTTAAAGGCGGGAGCAGTTTACGAAGGCAAATATCTTTTGGGTACCTCGCACGCACGTCCGTGCATTGCAAAGCGATTGGTTGAAATTGCCGAAAAAGAAGGTGCAACAGCCATTTGCCACGGCTGCACAGGCAAAGGAAACGACCAGGTTCGTTTCGAGCTGACCATTAAGGCACTCGCACCCCATCTTAAAATTATAGCTCCGTGGCGTATTTGGGATATTAAGTCTCGTGAGGAAGAAATCGACTATGCTGCGGCGCGCGGTATTCCGGTTCCGGTTACCAAAGAAGACAACTACAGCATGGACCGCAACATTTGGCACTTATCGCACGAAGGTATGGATTTGGAAGACCCTGCAAACGAGCCGAATTACGATAAAATCTTAAAACTGATGGTATC
>CAKSHV010000047.1 GCA_934457515.1 uncultured Clostridia bacterium | reverse complement strand
AAGGATAAATTGTTGATTGACTTGGGTTTGAGTGAAAAAGAATATTCGCCGAGCGGTAATTTAAGCGATGAATATCCGGAGTATGACCGTGAGACAAAATCATATTATAAACTGAAAGCGATTGCCGTTACGGACGAGGAATTTGAAGAAATTAAAAGGGCTGCGGGAAAAAGGGCAAATAACACATCATCAAATGAAATAGCAACAATTCTTACAGTGATTGCATGGATAACCTATGCCGCCGGCTTCATGGCAGGACTGGCTTTGTTTGAAATGCTTGAATGGTATATTCTGCTCATTTGGCTTGCCGCGTTTTTAAGCGGAACAGTGTATTTGGGTTTTGCGGAAATTATAAAACTGTTAACGCAGATAAGGGACAAATAAGAAATCGGGGCGTGCATTATGCACGCCCCGATTTTGTATCGCAAAATCCACTTGCAAGTCCAATCATTTCATGATATAATACAAATGCTACTACTTTTTACTTTTTTAAAGCAACTTAAATAAAATCTTTTGTAAGGGGGTACGCTATTGTTAAAAAGCGTGCACTCTTGTTTCAGCATACCCTTATGAGAGATTAAGTTGCGTATGAGTAAAAAGTGTGTAGCAACCTTTTGGAACGGAGCTTGTACGCTTTTTGGTGCGCGGCTCTGCTCTTTGGGAAGGCTGCGCACTTTTTATTTTAAAATTTCAGACAGAAAGGAGGATTTTAAACAAAAAGGTAGCAAAATTATTTAATTTTGGGGGAATTTATAATGAAAAAATGGACAGCTTTACTTTTGTGTTTGACACTTTTGGTGACAGGCTGCATGCTCGCGTCAGCCGAAGGATTGGGAGAAAATCAGCTTGCGGAACTGAAAAATTTCGGCATTTTTCAGGGGGATGAAAACGGTAATTTATGTTTGGAAAACACCATCACCCGCGCGGAATTTTGCAAGGTGATTTTATCGGCGCTCGGATTTTCCGAAAAGGATTTGGAGGGCGGCGGCGTTGCATTTTCGGACGTGGACGATTCGCACTGGGCAAAGACCTATGTTTTGGCTGCGGCGCGCATGGGTTTGATTAAAGGACAGGGCGACGGCACATTTTTGCCCGATGAAAACATCAGTGTGACCGATGTGATGAAAATAACGGTTGTTGCGCTGGGGTACGGCGGACAGGCAGAGGAGCTTGGCGGGTATCCGACGGGGTATGTTACGGTTGCAAAGAATTTAGGACTGAACCAAGGGACGAGAAATGATTTTGACGCGCCCGCACTGCGCGGTGAGGTTGCGCAGATTGTGTATACTGCGCTGGACAAGCCGATTATGCAGCAGACGGGGTTTGGTGCGGAAAGTACATATCAGGTGATGGACGGCACCAACGGAACAAAACTTATTACTTTGCGTACGGCGTTGCAGGAGACTGCAAAATAAAAAGAGTATTTAGGGGACGATGCCACATCGTCCCCTGCGGCATTTAACGGAAAGCCTAAAAAAAGAGTTGCAAAATGCAGAAACCTGTGGTATACTACCCAAAAGCATTTGCGGGGGAAAAGATGAAAATCACGGATTTTATATTTAAATATGAAACGGCGCGGTGGTCGATTGCAAGGGTTGGCATATGTCGGGTTCGAATATTTTCAAACAGCCAAAACCAAATTTATGTTGTTTTGACCGAGCTTGACGAAAATCCCGGCAGCTCGGTGACCAACACGTTAGAAGAAATTTTGCGTCAACTTTTGGCGACACAAAAAATTCCAAGCGCGGCGGGCGTGATAGACCATTCGCCGTCGTCACTTGGGTTAAGAGAAGATTTTTCGCTGGTTTCAACTTCGGAAAAAGGAAACATTTGCTGGCAGGCACTTTCTCTTTCGGCGGTGCGGAAACTTACGGAGTGTGCGGAAGACGAGTTTTGCGATTATAAAAGCGATGCACGAGTACTGAAAGAAATCAGCTGTACGCTAAACGGCGGTGAGTCTGTGAAGGAAATTGTGTGCAGAGAACTGCCCGAGGTGTCGGAACGTCGGCTTGAAATTTTGCAGACCAGACGCTCGAAAGAAGAATTGTTTGCACTGCTTGAATCGGCGCCGTCTGAACGGGAACTGGCGGCATTTCTCCGCTCAGACATGTCGCTTTTGGGAGAGGTGTATGCCGTGGTGGGTGAAGAATACATTTGCTTTTCCGAGTTTCCCATTGCGGGCAAGCGTGTGGATTTTGCGGTTTTTTCGGGACGGTCGCGCATGCGCGTTCATCTGATTGAAATAAAAGGCGCAAAGGACGGGCTTCGGTACAAAGATTATTATAAGGGATTTCGCAAGACGGTTCAGGATTGCAGACAACAGCTGATTTATGAAAAGAATTTAATTGACGCAAATTATGAGGCATGCCGAAAATATGTGTACTCGGTTTTAGACGCGGTAAAAAGCGGGCAAAGACCCTACGGGGCGTTTACGGGACCAAAATTTCGGCTGCAGGTGGATCCGGAAAAAGACGTGCATTTTATTTATGTTTCCATTGCGGGACGAACGGTGGAGAGTGTATCGGACAGCCGTTTGCGGCACATGCACGACCAGTCGTTCGGATTTTCGATTCAGACCGAAACATGGGACAGCTGGTGTGAAAAGTTAACGCGAACGTGAAAAAGGAGAGAGCATGACGCGAACCGAGGAGCAGAACTATCATTACGCATTGGCGTGCCGTGCGCAGGTGCATGCCGAAAGCAGAGAAACGCTGTATGTGCTTTGCTATACGAAGGTGCTTTTGTATGCCAAGAAGCTTTGTAATCATTTCGGGCTTTTCGCGGAGGATGCGTTTGACATCGTGTCTGAGGCGTTTTTCAAGTGCTTCAATAAAATTGAGCAGTTTCGGCGCGGCTGTTTGTTTTCCAGCTGGGTGTGCGGGTTTGTTCGGAACATTGCGTTTAAATACCGCGACAAGGCATATGCAGCTGCACGGCGAACGGAAAAAATAAAGAGCACTTTTGCGGAAGTGAATATTCTTAAGAATCCCGAGCGGGTATATTTGCGGCGGGAACTTTGCGCCCGCCTTTGGACGGCGTTTTACAGTTTAAGCCCGCTGCACCGAATTATTTTGCAGCATGCGGTTTTACATGAAATGACCAAGACGGAGATGAGACGGCGCATTTCGGCGGCGTACGGAAAGCGATTTGCTGCGCAAGTTGATGTGGGAACAGAATACGAGATTGCTCTTTCGGTTTTGCGGGCGCGGTTTTTTAAAGGGAACGGGCGTTGTGCGGACGTATAGGCAGCAAAAAACTCCCCTTTTAAAGGGGGGGGTTCATATTTTACACACATCGCATATGTCAATTCCGTAATATTTAAAGTTTTCAATCACTGCGCGGTCAATGATTTCGCCGCACACCACAAGGGGTATGGCGGGCGGACAGCTGACGGCGGACAGAGCCAAAACTCTGTTTTCGCAGTTTTCCGCACATAGGCGTTCGGACGGCAGCCGAATGGCTTCGGCGGGTGAAAACTTTGTTTTGGGCTGCGGGACAGCGGGGGGCAGCTGCAAGATAGGCGCTTTTTTCGGAACCGACAGCAAGGCGTTTTCCAAGCGCGCCATCTCGTCGTCTGAAAACAGCGGGGACAGCATGAGCACAACAAAATCCGGGTCGGCGTATTCGGCATACATGCCGCTTGTTTTAAGCTTTTTCGCAAAATCTGTGCCCAAATAGCCGTACGGCTTGGTTTTGATTGTGATTTTTAATTCTTCTGTGCCGACCGTTTCGAACCCATGTGCCGCAAGGCGGTCTTTTAACTGCTTTGCCTTTGGCAAAAATTCGGCAAGGCGCCTTGAAAAGGCGGGGGCAGACGCATTAAACACGTCAAGCGACTGTAAAATAAGATAAGACGGACTGCTTGAGCCGAAAAGCGAAAAAGCTGCTTTTGCCTTTTCAAAAAACAGCGGCGGAGCGTTTTTTGCCATGTGCAGATAGGCACCGCCCGTGATGACAGGCAGGGTTTTGTGTGCCGAATCGCAGCAAATGTCCGCGCCCAGCGCAATCGGATGTTTTGATTTTTCTAAAAATGCAAGATATGCGCCGTGGGCATTGTCCACCGCCAGCAAAACACCGTGTTTATGGCAGACGGCGGCAATTTCTTCTATATTAGTAACATTTCCGAGGTAGTCGGGCGAGGTGATGTAAAGCGCCGTGGGGCGCTTTTCCTTTATTTTTTCCTCTACCTCTGCCGCTGTCAGCGGACAGCTGTGGTAAGTCGCATGTTTCGGATATATCCAGCCAACGTCAATCCCTAACAGCGCGGCGGCGTTTACAAACGCCTTGTGGGCATTTCTGCCCGCCAAAATATAAGGCTTTTCGCCCCTTTGAACAGCGTATTGCTGCAAAAGATAAAGCATGGTTTGTATGCAAAGGGTCGAGCCGCCCGCCGAATAATAGGTGGGGCAATGAAACAGTGCGCTTGCATTCTGCTCGCTTTTTAAAATAATGCCGTTCGGGGCGAACAAATCGTCCGCCCCGTCAATTTCGGTTATGTCAAACGGCTCGAATCCAAGCGTTTTTAATCCTTTGTGCCCCGGCATGTGCAGGCGCACGGGACTTAGTTCCGCATAGCGGCGGACAAAGTCCGCAATCGGCGTTTTACACATTTTCTTCTCCTATTTCGCGCGCAACCGCGACCGCAATGGCACATTCCATGCGTTTGCGAAAAAGGTCGCACCCGTCTTTATACACGCCGCGCACCGAGCCGGTTGCATGGTATGCGTTTGCGGCGCACCCGCCCGAGCAGTACAGTTTTGCCCAGCAGTCGCGGCAGTCTTCTCTTGCATATACGTTGCAGGACGCAAACTCGTTTTGTATGTCAGTATTGGTCACGCCCGAATAGATGTCGCCCAGTTTGAATTTTTCTTCGCCCACAAACTGGTGGCAGGGATATAAGTCGCCCGTCGGGGTGACTGCCATGTATTCCGTGCCCGAGCCGCAGCCCGAAATGCGCTTATATATGCACGGTCCGCCCTTTAAATCAATCATGTAGTGATAAAATGTGAACGGTTTTCCAGCCTTGTCGCGGTTAAGCATTAAGCGTGCAAGCTCTTCATACTCATGCATAACGATTTCTTTATCTTCTTCGGTAAGCGCCGCCGGGTCGCCTTTTGCGGCAACCACAGGCTCCATGCTAAGCTCGGTGAACCCCAAATCCAGCATGGTCTTAATATCTTCCAAAAAGTCGGGGTTCTGATGGGTAAACGTGCCGCGCATATAGTAGTTTTTGCCGCCGCGCGCTTTCACAAACTCCTGAAATTTCGGCACAATCAAATCCCAGCTGCCTTTTCCGCTGTAGTCCACGCGGTAGCGGTCGTGCACTTCTTTTCTGCCGTCTAAACTTAAAACCACATTGCTCATTTCGCGGTTTGCAAAATCAATCACGTCTTTATCCACCAAAACACCGTTGGTTGTCAGCGTGAAACGGAAATTTTTGCCTTTTTCTTTTTCAATGCTGCGCGCATAGGCAACCAGGCGCTTTACCACATCGAAATTCATCAGCGGTTCGCCGCCGAAAAAGTCGACCTCTAAATTGCGGCGCGTGCCCGAATGGCTTACCAAAAAATCAAGCGCTTGTTTTCCGACCTCATAGGACATCAGCGCCCGCTCGCCGTGGTATTTTCCCTGGCTTGCAAAGCAGTACGAGCAGTTTAAGTTGCAGGTGTGCGCCACGTGCAGGCAAAGGGCTTTCACAACGCCCGCCGTTTTGGCTTTTAAGTCGCCCGCAATCGGCTCGAACGTGTCTTTGGTGAACAGCTTGCCGGCATTTTTCAGCTCCAGCAGCTGGTCATAACATTCTGAAAGCTCGCTTTTTTCAATATCCTGATATTTTTCTGACAGCTCGGCAAGAAGCGATTCGCGGTCTTTGGTTTCAAAAGAGGCAATCATGTCGTATGCCGCATCGTCCACCGCGTGCACCGCGCCCGAGCAGATGTCCAGCACAATATTTAAATTACCGAATTTGTATTGATGAATCATGTTCTAAAATCTCCTACATCTAAAAGAGGCTGTAAAAAACGAAAGTTTTTTACAGCCGTTCTTTTTGTCGATCCGGACTTTTTACAGCCACTTTTTGCGGTCCGGGCTTTTTACATCCCCGGTTTGTAGATTTACTTGCTTTCTTTGTTCTCGCAAGCCTGGTTAGCAATACCGCAGCTTGTTTTGCATGCCGACTGGCAAGAGGTCTGGCACTCGCCGCAGCCGCCTTTTTTCGCGCTTTCGCAAAGGCTGCGTGTTTCGATTGTATTGATGTGTTTCATATGAATTCCCTCCAAGATTATAATTATACTTTATTATACCATAGCCGCCCGCACTTGTCAATCACTCATTTTTAAAGATTTTGGTTGACAGTAAAAATGTTTTATGATATACTGTGTGCGAGGTGAATATAATGGAGATGTCAAAAACTCTGCCCAAAATCGATGTGGCGGAAAACGGGACAAAAATTAGAACAAAGGAAGAGTGGGAAACGGTTCGGCGCCCCGAAATTATTCGTCTTTTTGAAAAAAACGTGTACGGCGTGCGCCCGTTTGAGCGCCTCGAAAATTTAACGTTTTCGGCTGAAATTTTAAACGAAAATCTGCCTTTCATACAGAAAAAAGTGACTTTTTTCTGCGGCGGTTTTTCGTTTTTTGCGCATTTGTTTTTGCCGAAAAATAAGGAAAATATCCCCGTGTTTTTATATGTAATGCACGAATATCAGGAGGACAACTGCGACCTTGAGCATGCCCCGCTGTCCTGTCCTTTTGTGCCGATTGAAACGATTATAAAGCGCGGCTACGGCGTGTTTATCATGCCGACCAGAAGCATTTATTTAGACTGCGACCACCACGCCGAGTATAAGTGCGGGGTGTTTACATTGGAAAAAGAACCCCGAACCGACGAATCGTGGGCGACCATCTCGGCGTGGAGCTGGGGCTTGTCGCGCCTTGCAGATTATATAGAGGAAAACGAGCCGGCGGTGGACAAGAGCCGTCTTGCTTCCATCGGGCACTCAAGAGGCGGAAAAACGGCGCTGTGGTGCGGCGCGACCGACACGCGCATTTCCTATGTCATTTCCAACGACTCCGGTTGCTCGGGTGCGGCGGTAACCCGCGGCAAGCAGGGCGAGCACGTAAAAGATATTACCCGCATGACTGACTGGTTCTGCGAAAACTATAGAAAATATGCAAATAATGAAGATGCTTTGCCGGTTGACCAGCACGAGTTACTCGCGTGCATTGCGCCAAGGCTTTTGTATGTGGCAAGCTCTTCGGAGGATTTGTGGGCAGACCCCGAGGCAGAGCGGCTTTCCTGCCGCCTGGCGGGCACGGCTTATGCATATTATGGGAAAATGGGCGTTGTTTTGCCGCCCGAGCCGGTTGAGATCGACAAAGCATATCACGAGGGCACTATCGGCTACCATGTGAAATCGGGCGAACATTGCATAACCGAGGTGGATTGGAACTGTTTTTTGAATTTTGCCGATTTAAAATGGAAGTAAAACACGGTCAACGCGCTGTGAATTTTTGAAATTAGCCACGTGCATTGCTTTCATGGAAATGGGGTTTATAATTCAAATTTTATTTGCTAAACTGAAAGAGAATTCTTTAAAACAGACATTTTATTGTGAGAAAAACACATTTTTCCCGTTATGAAATAATAAAATCGTGTTTTAAAAATTGTAATTTTGTGAAACTGTGCGGTCGCAATTCTTTAGCAATAAAGGAAAGTTTGTTTTGAAACTTGTGTTTATATGATATGAAATGCACAGAAATACACAATATAAACACATGTACAATTTATAGAAATGGTATATAATTGAAATATGCAATATATGGGAGTGTAAAGAAAAGGAGAGTGGTAGTATGAAAAAAACGATGGCGTTGCTTTTGGCGGTTTCGATGATTCTCGGCGTTATGCCGGTTTTCGCGGCCGCTGCCGATTTAGGGCAAAAAGCAGACAAAACCTACATTGTTCTTGCGCCGGGCAAGTTTGAAGACAACGGCGAATGGACAACAGCGGTTGACAATGACACAACCGCAGGCCCTAACGCGGGCATTACCTACATGATTGCCGGAAAAGACAATCATGCAACCAACACCGAGGCAAAGAGCAAAGTTGTTCTTCCTGCGGACGGAGAGTATAAAGTCTATACATTTACAAAGGACTTTTCCTCGGCACCCGGTTCGCGTTATTTTGACGTGCGCGTGGGCGAAGCAGGCACATTCCGCTTGGGTACCCATGGCGAAGCGGGCTGGCACTGGCAGTCGAGCGAGGCATTTTCCGCAACGGGCGGCGAAACAGAGGTTGCGGTTGTTGACTGCAAGGGCAACTATGCGCGCTGCGCAATGGTTGTTATTACGAACGATTTGAACTATGCTCCCGCAGAAACCAATGATGTTATAAACGGTCTTGCCGAAAAGCAATATAAGCCGGGGGACACAACATACACACCGGTTGACGAAGCGGCAGGCAGACCGCAAAGCGAAATCGCGGTTAAGTTAAACGGCGAGTGGATGAAGTTTGATGTTGACCCGATTTTGTTAAACGACCGCACCATGGTTCCGTTCCGCGCGATTTTTGAAAATTT
>CAKSHV010000046.1 GCA_934457515.1 uncultured Clostridia bacterium | reverse complement strand
GTGCCGTACTATTCCGTAATCGGCGGCTGGGTTATTAAATATTTGGCGGAATATTTGTTCGGTCAGGCACATTTGGTTGCGGCGGACGGCTATTTTTCCACCTTTATTTCCACCGGATTCTCTGCCGAGCTTTGCTTTCTGATTTTTGCAGGTATGACGCTTGTCATTATCTTTGCGGGCGTTGAAAACGGAATCGAGCGCGTGTCGAAATTTATGATGCCCATTTTGGTGGTGCTGTCGATTGTCATTTGCATCTATTCCGTAACCCGCCCCGGCGCTATGGAAGGCGTTAAATATTTCTTAGTGCCGAATCTTGACAATTTTTCGTGGATGACGGTGGTTTCCGCCATGGGACAGATGTTTTATTCCCTGTCCATTGCCATGGGTATTTTAATCACCTTTGGTTCGTACATGAAAAAAGATGTTTCCATCGAGAATTCAACGCGGAACGTGGAGTTTTTCGATACTGCCATTGCTATTATGGCAGGCTTAATGATTATTCCCGCGGTGTTTGCTTTCTCGGGCGGTGACCCCGCCGCGCTGAAAGCCGGCCCGTCGCTGATGTTTATTACCATTCCGAAAGTGTTTGACTCCATGGGCTTTGGCACGGTAATCGGCATTGTGTTTTTCCTGTTGGTGCTGTTTGCCGCATTAACCAGCTCTATTGCACTGTGTGAAAGCGCTGTTTCTACTCTGCAGGATGAGCTGGGCTGGAGCCGCAACAAGTCCACAATTGTTATCGGCATTGCCATGGTGATTTTAGGAAGCCTGTCCTGTTTGGGATACGGACCTTTAGCAAATGTTACGGTTTTGGGCATGCAGTTTTTGGACTTTTTTGATTTTCTCACCAATTCGGTTATGATGCCCATTGCGGCGCTTGCCAGCTGTATTCTTGTGTCACGAGTGATTGGCGTGGACCGCATTGCACAGGAGGTTACCTTAAACGGCGCTGCATTCCGCAGAAGAAAGATTTTTAACGTTATGATTCGCTATATCTGCCCGTTCTTTGCGGCAATTATTTTAATAAGCTCCGTTGCCAACGCCTTTGGCTGGATTTCTATGTAATGGTCGGATATGTAAAAACAGGTGCAAATCTTGCACCTGTTTTTTTATAAACGCCAGCTTTGCCAAAATGCTTTTATTTGCTTGTCAAATCAAAATAGTGCTTGAAAAAGCCGTCTGCGTCAACACTCTCTGCAACATGGTGGTTTCCGAACCCTTCGGTGAAAAAGGTTCTGCCGAAATGCTCGCCGCTTGTTACCACCTGCACTTTTCCGCGCCGCATGGTGCAAAGTTCGGGTTTAAAAATAAGGGTTGCCGCCAGCGGGTCATGGAAATAGGTCACCTTGGCATGGTCGAACCACATGGCTGAAAAATCGTAAACCGGTTTTAAAATTTCGCTTGTAAATTTCTTTTTAAATTCTTCGTTGTCCATAACCACCTTGCGCGTAACGTCCAGTCCCGCACAGCGCATTTTAACACCTGAATCAAACACAATTTTTGCAGCATACGGGTCGCATTTTATGTTCCATTCGGCAATTGCGTCATCATGCAGAAAATCGCCGCCCATAATAACCAGCTCGCGAATGAGCGGCACAACTTCGGGGTAAGACGCAAAAAGCGTACCGATGTTGGTCAAAGGGCCGATGGCAAGAAGTGTAATGTCGTTCGGATGCTTAAAAATCATCTCTTTCATAAACTCAACCGCGCTGAATTCTTCAAATTTTTTGGTGTGCGGCCAGTTTGGAAGTTTTGCTTTCTGCGCCGCTGACGGCTGCAAATTGGCGCTGCACATGGGTGCGGGCGCACCGGGGTGAATAGGCACGCGTTTTTTCGCAACTTTCACAATGGCACTTGCCAGCTTTGCACGCTCTGTCGGTTCGCCCGAAACGGTGGTTATGCCGACCAGATTACACATCGACTGGGACAGAAGATAGGCAAGACATTCCGAATCATCAATATCGCTGCCAATGTCGGTATCTAACAAAACATTTATTTTTTTCATATTGAATACTCCTTTTGTGCTAATCTTAAAGTTATTGTATTACAAACGGCGGCGCGTGTCAATAACTGTTGACAAAAAAGACTTAAAATGTTATGATTATTCAGTAAAGAGGTGAATTTTTAAGATGTTTACGCAAAATGCGCAGCAATGGTTAGACAATTTGATTGAGGAAAACGAAAAGAAAAATATTCGTCCGCGGCTGTTGCTGCACAGCTGCTGTGCGCCCTGCTCGTCTTATGTTCTGGAATATTTAAGCCGTTTTTTTGAGATTACGGTGTATTATTATAACCCCAATATCTATCCGCCCGAGGAGTTTTACAAGCGTTCGGCGGAGCAGGCGCGGTTTACCGATGAATTTTTAAACGGCACGGTGCCCGTTGTGCGGGAGGCATATGACGACAAGGCGTTTTACAGCGCCGTTTCGGGTCTGGAAAAGGAAAAAGAGGGGGGAGAGCGGTGCCGAGCGTGCTTTGCGCTTCGGCTTGAGAAAACCGCAAAATATGCCAAAGAACACGGCTTTACTTATTTTACAACCACACTTTCCATCAGTCCGCACAAAAACGCGGCGCTTTTAAATACCATCGGCGGTGAGATTGCCGAAAAATACGGCGTTTCCTATTTGTTTTCTGATTTCAAAAAGAAAAACGGCTATTTGCGCTCGTGCACTCTTTCAAAGGAATACGGAATTTACCGCCAGGATTACTGCGGCTGTGTGTTTTCCATGCGCGAGGCAGAGGAGAGGCGAAAGGAAAGATTGTTGGCAAAAGAGGAATAAAAAAGACCGCAGAGAGGGATTCTGCGGTCTTTTTTTTAAGTTAATTACTCGTTATTCGGAATCTCGGATTCAGCTGCGGGTGCGTCATAAACCTGTGCGGTAGGCGCATTTCCCTTTAATGCATGGTATGCATTCACTTTTGTAAGTGCAATGTAGGGACCTGCATAAATGCCGACCAAGCCAAACGTAATTACCATCAAAAGACCCCAGCCGATGAACGAAAGGTCCATAACAAACAAATCGCCTTTGTGACCCATGGTGATTTCTTTGCTGCGCGTAATCGCTTCGTTTGCGGTTATATCCGGGTTTTCAGCCAAAATGTAGGGCGCCATGGAATAAGCATAGCTTTTCACGATTCCGGGGATAATGAACAGCAAGCTCCACAGAGCTGTGTACAGTCCCATTAAGAAAAATGTAAGCCAAATTCTGCCGAAGTCTGCGCTAAAGCCTTTAAAAACAGTTACAACTTCAGGTTTCTTTCCGCTCTGCACATCCATGAACAAATAGTACATGCCCATGTATAAAACAGGTGCAAGCACGATAGATGCAATCGCGCCGGCAATCGGGATAAACTCTATTGCACCAACGATTGCGCCGACAATAATCGAGCACAGGAAAATCATCCACACATTGCCTTTCAGCTGCTCTTTTGCAGCCGCTTTGTAGTTAATTCGGTCAAAAACCATAAAATCTCAAATCCTTTCTTTTTTTGCCTGCCGATTTCCCTCGCTCTTTGGCAGACTTATCTTAACACCATTTTAACACACATTGTCGAATTCTGTCAATATAAAAGCATATTCTTTTAAAGAATATGCGAAAATGCAGCAAAATAATGCCTTGAACATAAATTTTTTTAAATCAATGCGCCGATTGGCACATCGTCTCTCTGTAACTATCTTGCAGGGGACGGTGTCCATTTCATTCTCCCGCAGGCGGGAGGCTCACTGTGCCGAAAAAAACGCAAAAAAGCGGTGCAATAATTTGCACCGCTTTTATATTCACTTCATTATGCAATGGAATTAAACAACTCCTCAAACTCTGCGCCGTCAATCTTTTCACGCTCTAAAAGCGCCTGTGCAACCACATGCAGCTTTGCAATGTTGGTTTTCAAAAGGTCTTCGCAGCGGTCGTATGCCGTGTCGATAATCGAACGAACTTCATTGTCTATCTGCGCCGCAATCTCTTCGGAATATGCCTTTACCGTGCCGAAATCACGGCCGATAAACACTTCTTCGGATTCGGAATCGTAAAACACGGTGCCCAAATTGTCGCTCATACCGAAACGGGTAACCATGGCGTGTGCAATATCGGTTGCGCGCTTAATGTCGTTCGATGCGCCGGTGCTGATGTCTTTCATAATCAGTTTTTCGGCAACACGGCCCGCGAGCAGGCTTACAAGCTCGTTGTTCATTTCGCTCTTTGAGCGGTAGGATTTGTCTTCTGTCGGGCGGTACATGGTAAAGCCGCCGGCAGGTCCGCGCGGAATAATGGTTACCTGGTGTACCACCTCGGTGCCGGGCAAAAGTCTTGTTACAACAGCGTGCCCCGCTTCATGGTATGCGGTCAGTTTCCGCTCGTGCTCGGTATATTTGCGTGACTTCTTCTCTCTGCCCATTTCCACCTTCACAACAGCCTCATCTAAGTCTGCCATGGAAATGGCTTCTTCATTATTTTTAACGGCAAGCAGAGCCGCCTCGTTCATTACATTTTCAAGCTGTGCGCCCGTAAATCCAACCGTTGTCTTGGCAATCACGGCAAGGTCAGCGTCGGGAGCCAACGGCTTTTTGCGGGAATGAACCTTTAAAATTGCCTCTCTGCCGTTCGCGTCGGGGTAGCCGACATAAACCTGTCGGTCAAACCGTCCGGGGCGGAGCAATGCAGGGTCTAAAATATCCTGGCGGTTGGTGGCAGCCAGTACAATAATGCCCGAAAATGCACCGAAACCGTCCATTTCAACCAGCAACTGGTTTAAGGTTTGCTCGCGCTCGTCATGTCCGCCGCCGAGTCCCGATCCGCGTTTTCTGCCGACCGCGTCAATCTCGTCGATAAACACAATACAAGGCGCATTTTTTTTTGCGTTTTCAAACAAATCGCGCACGCGGGACGCACCCACGCCCACAAACATTTCCACAAAGTCTGAGCCGCTTATGGAGAAAAACGGAACGCCCGCCTCCCCCGCAACGGCTTTTGCCAAAAGGGTTTTACCCGTTCCGGGCGGGCCGACAAGCAGCACGCCTTTCGGGATTCTTGCACCCATTTTCTGATATTTCGCGGGGTCTTTCAAGAAATCGACAACCTCGGTTAATTCTTCTTTTTCCTCGTCCTCGCCCGCCACATCGTCAAACTTCACATTGGTGTCGTTGTGCGACATCTTGGCGCGGCTTTTGCCAAAGCTCATGGCGCCGCGGCTTCCGCCGCCGCTTTTGTCATTCATAAAGAACACCCAAAAGGCAATAAACAAAAGTACCAAAATAAAGCCGGGCAGCATGGAAAGCCACCAGGGTACGGTGGGGGTCGGCTGCGGGTCATAGGTCAGTGTGCCCGCGTCAATCTGCTTTTTCAGCGTATCCCACAAATCGTTGTGGAAAATGGTTTTAGACGGTATCGTTACCTCATACTGCGTTTTGTCAAGCAGGGTAACGGTTGCCGTATCGTCCACCACAACCAGCTTGCCGACAAGACCGGACTGCACATCGCGCACCAAATCCGAATACACCTTTACCTCGGTGGAAGGCGATGAATACAGATAGGTGACCAGCAGCAGGATAATCATAAATAATATCGCGTAGAAGCTGATACTCTTTAAACTTTTTTTCAAAATGATAATCCTCCAATAAATAAATCCTTGTTAATAGTAAATACTACCACATTTTATTTGGAAAAGCAAGAAAATTTTGTAAATTTTCACTTAATTTTCATATACTTCGGATTTTAAAATGCCAATGTAGGGCAGATTGCGGTAGTTTTCCGCAAAGTCCAAGCCGTAACCGACCACAAATTCGTCAGGAATAGTAAAGCCGGAATAGCAGACCGGCACTTCCACTTCACGGCGTTCGGGTTTGTTCAAAAGGGTACAGATTTTAATGCTTTCGGGGTTTCTGGTTTCCAAAAGCTCCATTAAGTGGTGCAGCGTTTTGCCGCTGTCCAAAATATCTTCGATAATTAACACGTTTTTGTGTTCAATCGAGCAGCCCAGGTCCTTAATAATTTTCACAACACCGGAGGTTTTCATGCCGTTTCCGTAGCTGGAAACCGCGATGAAATCAATGTTTACGGGAATGTCAATCTTGCGCAGCAAATCGGCTGCAAAAATAACGCTGCCCTTTAAGATAACAACAATTAAAAGGTCTTTTCCCTTGTAGTCTTTGCTGATTTGGGCGCCCATTTCGGCAACCTTTTTCGCAATTTCCTCTTCCGATAACAGTATTTCCTTGATGTCCTTATTCATAAACCTTTTCCTCCCACATTTTTAAGAATTTTTTCGTATGTTGGTCTGTTTTGTATAAATCACTCCGCTTAACGCCCAAAGCACACAAAATCTCGCCGTTTTCGGTTACGATAAGCGGAATTTTGTCCCGCATATTTTCGGGAACTTTTCCATCGATAAACAGTTTTTTTACCGTTTTGGTGCCGTTCATGCCAAACGGCAAAATTCTGTCGCTTATTCTCCTTGTGCGGACAAAAAGCGGCGTGTTTTTCAGTTTCTCATAATCAAAATATATACCGCCTGCCGGCACTTTATCACAAACTTTCGTTATGATTGTCGTATTAAGCTCCGGAATGCGCGTTTTTCCGCCGATTTGAAGCGGATAGCAAAAGTCTTTGCTTTCAGTTTGTGCATTTTTTTGAAAAATAAGCGTGCCGTATTGGGCAAAAACCGAAATTTCAAAACACAAATCTATGATTTTTCCGTGCGGCTTTAAATGGCTTAAAATGTATTCCACATGCTTAAATTCTAGGTCTTTTGCAGTGCCAGCTGCGTTTTCGTAAGCGTATCTTACGGCGCGGGAGGCAATGGAAAAGGGGAGAGAAGAAAGCGCAGATATCTCTATCGTGTTGCCGCGCACATATTTTTTTGCTTCGTTTTCCAAATATTCCTCGTCCGCACGCAAAAGCGATGCGGTTTTGCAAATGTTTAAAACCGCTTTTTCGTTTTCTTGCTCCAATTTCGGAATCACCGAAAGCCGAATTCGGTTTCGGGCATATTCTTTAGAAAAGTTGGTTTCGTCCGTGCAGGGCACAATGCCTTTTTCCTTTACATATGCTTCGATTTCGGCGCGGGGCACATCAATCAGCGGGCGGACAATATTGCCGCGAACCGGCGAAATGCCGCAAAGCCCTTTTAATCCGCTGCCGCGGATGAGGTGAAGAATCACCGTTTCTGCCGCGTCGTTTTGGTGGTGAGCGGTGGCAATTTTTGTGTATCCCGCAACGGAGGACAAAAATTCATACCGAATTTGTCTGCCAGCCGTTTCGGTGCTTATGTTTTCTTTTTTCGCAAAGGAGGCAACGTCTGCAACCTTTAAATGAAAGGGCACGCCGAGTTTCTTTGCAAAATTTTCGCAAAATGCCGCGTCTTGCTCTGCACTATCCCGCAAAGAATGGTTCACGTGCGCAAGCCCGATTTTATAGCCTGCTTCATGAAGAACAAGCGCAAGACACACCGAATCAAATCCGCCCGAAAAGGCGACCAAAACGCGGTCATGCGGGGTAAGCATGTTATAATCGGCAACGGTTTTTAAAACTTTTTCCAAAAGATTACTCTTCATGAATCATATCCACCGAGGCAAAGTTTGTGTAAGACGGCTGCCACATCAGGCTGATTTTTCCTGTCGAGCCGCTTCTGTGCTTGGCAATGGTAAGCTCATACAAGTTGGGGTTGCCGTCCTCCTTATCCTCGTCTTTTCTGCTTAAAAACATAACCATATCCGCGTCCTGCTCGATGGCGCCTGACTCTCTTAAGTCCGAAAGCATGGGCGTTTTATCGGTTCGCTGTTCAATGGAACGGGACAGCTGGCTTAAAGTGAGCACAGGAACCTCTAACTCCTTTGCCATGATTTTTAACGCGCGGGACATTTCGGAAACTTCGTTTTGTCTGCTTTCAACTTTTCTGCCGGTGTGCATCAGCTGCAGATAATCGACAATCACGAGTCCCAAATTTTTTTCCATTTTCAATCGGTGACATTTTGCACTGATTTCGGTTACGGTTGTGTTGGCTTTGTCATCAATATAAATCGGCGCATCGGACAGAGGGGTTAAGCTTTGGCTTAAACGGTCCCAGTCGTCCATTTCCAAATCGCCTGTTTTCAGCTTTGCACTGTCTACCATAGCGTATGACGTCCAAATGCGGTTAACCAGCTCTTCCCTGCCCATTTCCAAATTGAAAACTGCAACCGTTTCCTTGTTTTTTAAGGCAACATTTCGCGCAATGTTCAGCGCAAAGCTGCTTTTGCCGACGCCGGGGCGCGCCGCTAAAATATTTAAAGTGGATTTCTGGAATCCCGCGGTAATTTTATCAAAGAATGTAAAGCCCGTTTCAACGCCTGTGATATTCGAATCGCGCGCCTGGAGTTCTTCTAAGTGTCCGTAACTGTCTTCCAGAACCTCTTTAATGTGAACCAGGCCGCCGTCTGTCTCGCCCTGAATAACATCCGAAAGGGTGCTTTGCGCAAGGCTTGCAATGTCAGAGGGTGTTTTGTCCGATTCATAGGCGAGTTTTGCAATTTTATTTGCTGCGTCAATCAGCTTTCGGCGCAGCGATTTTTCCTTAATAATTTCAATATAGTCTTTATTATTGGAAA
>CAKSHV010000045.1 GCA_934457515.1 uncultured Clostridia bacterium | reverse complement strand
CGCCTGAAACGTAAGGAATCGTTTGAAAACATTATGAACCTCTCGGTTCGCCAGACACTCGGCCGTTCGATTAACACAACGATTACAACCCTTATCGTTTTGGTTGTGCTCTGGATTATGGGTGTTGAATCCATTAAAGTATTCACCATTCCGATTCTCGTTGGTGTTGTTGCAGGTTTGTATTCTTCGGTTCTTCTCTCCGGCAACTTCTGGATTTTCTTCAAGAAGCTGCGCAAGGACAAGAATGTTTCCGCACAATAATAGTTCAAAAATCAAAAGACTGCTGCAATTTGCAGCAGTCTTTTTTAGTTGTTATCCGGATTCAATTCAATCTTAAATTGCATATAACTTGTTGAAAAGCGCGATATGCTTTTCATCTATTATTTTATCTTTATGATAGTGCCCGAAAAACCATTTTTCAAATGTAACCGCGGTGTTTACCTCTTCAAAAAAGTCGGTTAGTATATTCCTTTCGTAGCTGCTGTTTACCATGTTTTGAACAGAGGTTGCTGTGCAATGCGTGACAATATAGTCCACTTTTTTATTATGTTTATCAAGCGCCCGCTTGGCGGATTCTATTTCATCTTCCGTCGGAAGCTCTTCACGCCACCAATTTTTTCCTTCTGTTCGGTGTGCTTTGTCGTGAGAGCTTGCGCCGCCGAAAACAAAAAATGTTTTGCTTTCAAGCTCAAGGATTTGTCCTCTTTTTATGTGAAACAGACTGTCGTTTATTTTGTGTGCAGTAGCACCGTGAAAGGAAACTTCGGGATAGGTTTTAAGCAAATCGAAATTTTCATGATTTCCGTCAACAAAAAGAGCGGTGAAATTCTTTTTGTCAAACCATTTTTGCCAATACAAATCTTCATTGCTGCCGTTCCATACGCCGCCGAAATCGCCGCATATGATTAAAAAGTCACTTTTGCTTAAATTCTTTTGTTCCGGAAAATTTTTGGTTGTCAGCTTGCCGATGTCAATCGGAATGTGCAAATCTCCAGTTATGTAAATCATATTTTTTGCTCCTTTCTTATTCAAACCACAACAAATCCCAAATTGACTTATAGCTTTTATACGGCAAGAATACTTGCTGAGTAGGGATTTCTTTAATATTTAATTCGATTGCCGCGCGTAATCTGTGGTGTCCATCAACAACATACTTTTTTCCTTTGTATTCGACATATTTAATGGGCTCTTTTATTCCGTTTATTTTAATATCTTCTAACAGCTTGAGATATTTTTTTCGACTAAGAGTCAATTTGTGTGTGTGCGAACCAATTTGTTTTGAATGATTTTGCGAATTGATTGCATAGTTTTTCTTTAGCGGAATACATTTTGCCTTTTAAATCGGTTCGTCTTCAATATATAAAAAACTTGAATCGTTCAAGCAATGCTTGAAGCATTGCAGGTGACAAAACATTTGTTGGCTTTCCTCCGCTTTTTCGTTGCCCCAGTTGGACGTGATGAGCAAAGATGTCACTCTTTCGTTTTTTTCATCAATTGTTTTGCCGCAAAATGCGCACTGATATTTGTTCATTATACATTACCTCCATTTATAGTTATTTGATAATCGTTCTAAAGCTTTTTTGCTAATATTTTTGAGGACGGTAATAATTCCTCTGCTACCCTCGACTATAACATTGTATTTTTCGTTTGGCAATTCTTTAATATATACTGTAGCACCGTCTCCTTGCTTTTTTATATTTGTTGTTGTCTTGGTGTCTATAATATCAGATTCAGAAAAATTACGTTCTTTTATTCTTTCTTGTCCGTGCTTTGTTATGCCTGCACCTTTTGTTCTGCCGAAATCGCCTGCTTTGCTGCCGCCCATTATGCATTCACCCGCTTTCTCAGCTTTGAAATTTCGCTTTCAAAAGGGATGATATTTATGCCCATATCCTTGTAGATTTTAAATAAAGAATCGGGAGCACTGCCGTACACGATGATGTTTTTGGGTGTCAGGCGGCGGACAAGTTCTGAAAGACCTGCTTTGAAATAGGCTTTGTCTTCCTTCGCTTTAATGCAGCCATGCGTCCCGACGGCAACCGTTTTGTTCGGCTCGATTCCGTCAAAACAAAAGGTGTATGTTCTCTCGTCATTAAATCTGACGTTCGGAATAATTTCAACACCATTGCTTTGAAGCCAAACCGCCAAAGCTTTTCCTCTGTATGTATTCCAGATTTGCATGGAAAGAGGCATGTTGCGGTATAGGCTGAAATCCGGGGATATGATACCTTTAAATTTTTTCAGCTTATCCAGATATTGCTTTGGATTGTGCCACAGCCGTTCAAAATTCACATCATGTTCATAAAACATGACCCAAGCATCAAAATCACGGCAATTTTTTTCCATAGCACGCGAAAAACATATAACACGATCGGGAAGTGCATTTGATGTTTGTATTTTTGGTATCTCAAAAAAGCCCGCATAATCTGCTTGGCGCACCAAAAATGAGCGGAAAACATCATTTTTCTTATTCAGTTGTTTTGTTTTCATTCAATAATTTTCCTCCGTAAAATAAAAATTCAAAATTCTATTGATTTTTTTTTACGGATGTGCTAAAATAGAACCATGGTAGTGGATGTGTTATTTAGCATATCCGCGATAAAACACAGCGATTTGTTGCGCCAACAACTTATCGGTGTGTTTTTTCTTTTTTCAGAGTCACAATCAAGCGCATCAGCTCCTTTAAAATTTTTCTTTACTACAGTATAACACAAAATTTTAGGTTTTGCACAAAAAATTTGTTATTTAACAAAATTTATGCAAAAGCTTCTTTATTTATATATACCACACTTCTTGGTGGTATGCGGTGGTAACTTTTCGTTTGGTTAAATAGCATATTCTGCGCACGCGCAACATAGGATGTACAAAAACAAGTATGGAGGAACAGTTATGGAGAATATCTACCAGGATATAGCCACCAGAACGGGCGGAGATATTTATATCGGCGTTGTGGGGCCGGTGCGGACGGGAAAATCTACATTTATTAAAAAATTCATGAACGAGCTTGTGATTCCGAACATGGAGGACCCGTTTAAAAAAGAGCGGGCAATTGACGAACTGCCGCAGAGCGCGGGCGGGAAAACCATTATGACGACCGAGCCGAAATTTATTCCGAACGAGGCGGTCAGAATTTCTTTAAGCGACAATTTAAATTTCAACGTGCGGCTGATTGACTGTGTGGGCTATGTTGTGCAAAGCGCTGCGGGGCACATGGAGGACGGCGCGGCGCGCATGGTTTCAACGCCATGGTCGGAAAGTCCCATTCCTTTTGTTCAGGCGGCGGAAATCGGAACAAGAAAGGTTATAACCGAACATTCCACCATCGGATTGGTGGTTACAACCGACGGCTCGATTACCGAAATTCCGCGCGAGGATTATGTGCAGGCGGAAGAGCGCGTGGTGCGCGAGTTAAAAGAGATAAACAAGCCGTTTATCATGCTTTTAAACAGCACAAATCCCGCGGACAAAAATACACAAAAGCTGAAAGACGAGCTTTCCGAAAAATATAATGTTTCGGTTGTTGCGGTAAACTGCGAGCAGCTCAGCCAGGCAGACATTACCAATATTTTGGAAAAAGTGCTGACTGAATTTCCGATTCGTGAAATTAAAATGGATTTTCCGAGCTGGGTTGACAGCTTGGACAGCAGTCATTGGCTGAACAAAGAACTTTTGGAACGGGTTAAAAATTCGTTGGACGGTGTTTCAAAAATTCGTGAAATTCGGGACGTTAAAGAGCGGCTTTTGCAGTGCGAGCGGATTGAAAAAACAGACATTACGTCTATGGATTTGGGAAAGGGTGAGGCGTGCCTTACGGTGTATGTGCCCGAAAACCTGTTCTATAAGGTGCTTGGCGAAACCTCCGGCTTTGAGATTGACGGACAGGACAGACTGATTTCGCTGATGAAAGAACTGTCTGATGTAAAAAAAGAGTATGACAAGGTTGCCTATGCATTAGAAGAAGTGAAACGCAAAGGCTACGGCATTGTTTCGCCTACGGTGGATGAGCTGAGTTTGGAAGAGCCCGAAATCGTGAAACAAGGCGGCAGATTCGGCGTGCGCCTGCGTGCAAGCGCACCGTCCATTCACATGATTGCCGCAACGGTGGAAACCGAAGTGAACCCGGTTGTGGGAACCGAAAAACAGTCGGAGGAGCTGGTGCACTATCTGCTTTCCGAATTCGACACCGACCCGAAACGCATTTGGGAATCAAACATTTTCGGAAAATCGCTGCACGAGCTTGTAAATGAAGGACTGCACAACAAGCTGTATCGCATGCCGGACGATGCACAGATGAAGCTGCAGGAAACGCTGCAGAAAATTATTAACGAGGGCAGCGGCGGACTGATTTGCATTATTTTGTAAATAACAAAAAAGACTGTAAATCCTTTACAGTCTTTTTGTTTTACAAATCATAAAAAATTAGGCAAATGGTGTATAATTCATAACTTCAAGTTAGTAAATTGTATTGCATTCTTCTGCCGAATCGTGCTATAATTTTAAAAAAGTGTACGGAGGACAGAAAATGAGAAACAGACAAATTCATTTGGATTTTCATACATCCGAAAAAATTGAGGGAATCGGCGAAAATTTTTCAAAAGAGCAGTTTCAGCAGGCATTAAAAGCGGGCCATGTGGATTCTATAACCGTTTTTTCAAAATGTCATCACGGCTGGGCGTATCACCCGAGCAGCGCAAACGAAATCCACCCGCATTTGAAATTTGATTTGCTGGGTGCGCAGATTGAGGCGGCGCATGAAATCGACGTGAAAACCCCGATTTATCTTTCGGCGGGATATGACGAAAAGGCGGCACGAGCACATCACGACTGGATTGCCATCGGAAAGCACGGCGACAAGCCCGATTTTTCGGTTGCCTATTATCACAGACTTTGCTTTAACACGCCTTATCTTGACTATTTGCTGGCACAGGTGAAAGAGGTGCTCGAGCGCTATGACGGCGACGGCATTTTCTTAGATATAGTAGGCGTGCACAAGTGCTATTGCGCGTCTTGCTGCAAAACCATGCAGGAGCGCGGCTGGGACATTGATGATGAGAAAAAGGCGCTGCAGCTTGCGGAAGAGGTGTATGCAAACTACACAAAACGCGTGCGCGAAACGGTTGACAGCGTAAAGATGGGGCACAAAGTGTTCCACAACGGCGGACATATCCGCCACGGCAGACGCGATTTGGCACATATGAACACGCATTTGGAATTGGAGAGCCTGCCGACCGGCGGCTGGGGATATGACCATTTCCCGGTATCTGCGGGCTATGCGCGCACACTTGGGATGGATTACTTGGGTATGACGGGCAAATTCCATAAATCCTGGGGTGAATTCGGCGGATTTAAGCATCCGAACGCTTTGCGGTATGAGGCAATGCTGTCGGTTGCAAACGGCGCTTCCGTTTCGGTGGGTGACCAGCTGCACCCTTCGGGCGAGATGGACATGGTAACTTACAATTTAATCGGCAAGGCGTATAAAGAAGTGGAAGAAATCGAGCCTTGGCTCAGCAAGGGCAAAAATAAAGCAGATGTCGCTCTGTTTTCGGTTGAGGCGCTTGACAATTATTATGATTTGGTTGACGCAGATGTTGCGGGAAGAGATTATGCGGGCACAGACGGTGCGGCGCGCATTTTGCTTGAAGGAAAGTATCTTTTCGACGTGGTGGACACGGAAGCGGATTTTTCGCCCTATAAAGTTTTGATTTTGCCCGACCGCATTGTGCTTAATGATACACTTTTTGAAAAAATTTCCGCATTTATAGAAAACGGCGGCAAGGTTTTGGCGTCCGGCACATCGGGCATGAACAGAGAAAAAACAAAATATCTGTTCTCTTTCGGCGCGGAGTGGGAGTGCGAAAATCCCTATCAACCCGACTATATCCGCCCGCTGTTTCCCATTCCGAACCTTGGAATCACCGATTTTTTGCTGTATGAAAAAGGACAGAAATTAAAGCTTACCGACGGCACGCTTTTGGCAGAGCGCATGAACCCTTATTTTAATCGCACGGCAGAGCACTTTTGTTCGCACCACCACGCACCTTGCTCGGGCATTTCTGGCGGCGCGGGTATTGTTGAAGGCAAAGACGGCATTTTGATTGGGTGGGATATTTTTAAGGAGTATGCCACAAGCGGCACAATCGTTGCCAAAGAACTGGTAAAATATGTGCTTGACAGATTGCTCGGCGAAAAGAAAACATTAAAAACCAACCTTGGTGCCCAGGGTGTTGTGTCGGTTATCGATTGCGGCGATTTTATAAGAAACCACATTTTGTATTGCTCGCCCGTAAAGCGCGGCGACGGCGTTGAAATTGTGGAGGATATTGTGCCGGTTTACAATGTGGATGTGGAAATCCGCACGGACAAAAAAATAAAAAAAGTGCTGCTTGCTCCGCAGAAAGAAAGCATTCCTTTCAAACAGGAAAACGGCACGGTTTCCTACACCGTCCCGAAAATCGAAAATCATCAGCTTGTTGTTTTGGAGTGTGAATAAAATTTTAAAGCGCGCCGATTTCGGCGTGCTTTTTCTTTGACTTTTTTAAACATTTATGATATACTATTCCTTTGTAAAGAGGGTGAAAATAAATATGTTTACAAAAGAATATAATCTGCGCTACAGCGATTTGGACAATCATATTCACGTGAAAATCAGTTCGATTTTGGATATTTTGCAGGACATTTCGATTGAACATTCCGCAAGCCGCGGGCTGACTTTAAAAAACTTATATTCCCGCTCGATTGCGTGGCTGGTGCAGGGGTGGAGAATCCGCTTTTTAGAGCCGGTTGCGGGGGACAGACCGATTACAGCCAAAACGGGAATTATGCGCATCCGCCAATTCGAGGCGCAGCGTAAATACGAAATTTGGCAGGATGGTGCACTGAAAGTGATTGCCACGGCAAGCTGGTTTACCGTAAATACTTCGCGCATGAAAGTCATCATCGTGCCGCAGGAAATCTTGGACGCGTACGACGAATTAAACGAGGCGGACAACGGTTTAGAATTTATTAAATTGCGTCCCGAAAAGGACATGCCGCCCGCAGTTTCGCAAACGAAAGTGGAGCGGCGGGACATTGACACCAATAATCACATGAACAATGTGAAATCGGTGGAGGTGGCATTAGAGCTTATCCCCGAAGATTTCGCAATCGGCGAGCTGATGATTACATACCGAAAGGCGCTTTTGCCATCCGAAACGGTTTTGATGTGCGCAAAACAAACCGAAAACGGGTATCATACCGAACTGAAAAACGGTGACGGCGACACATGTGTTTTGTTGCGTGCGGAAAAATTATGAAAATTCCTTTAAAAAATATTTGATTTTACGGCGCAGATATGCTATAATAGATTGAATTGTTTTGCGGCGCTTAAAATGCCGCGTGAAATTACGGATTTTGGAGATGAAACTATGGAGTATACAGGCTTAAACGAGCTCAGAGAAAAATTTCTGTCGTTTTTTGAATCGAAAGGACATTTGCGGCTACCCAGCTTTCCGCTTATTCCGAAAAACGACGCGAGTCTGCTTTTAATCAATTCGGGCATGGCGCCCATGAAGCCGTGGTTTACAGGCGCGGAAGTTCCGCCCCGCAAGCGGGTTACCACCTGCCAGAAATGTATCCGCACCGGCGATATTGAAAACGTGGGCAAAACGGCGCGTCATGGCACCTATTTTGAAATGCTCGGCAACTTTTCGTTCGGCGATTATTTCAAAAAAGAGGCAGCGCCCTGGGCGTGGGAATTTTTCACCGAGGTTTTGAAAATTCCGAGAGAAAAGCTATGGGTTTCCATTTATCAGGAAGACGATGAGGCGTTTGACATCTGGACAAAACAGGTGGGTGTTGCGCCCGAGCACATTGTGCGTTTAGGCAAAGAGGATAATTTCTGGGAGCACGGCACAGGTCCGTGCGGTCCTTGTTCCGAAATTTATTTCGACCGCGGCGAAGAATACGGCTGCGGTTCGCCGACATGCGGCGTCGGCTGCGACTGCGATCGCTACATGGAGGTTTGGAACTTAGTATTTACCCAGTTTGATAAAGACGAGGACGGCAATTATAATCGTTTGGAGCACCCGAACATCGATACCGGTATGGGTCTTGAGCGTTTGGCGGTTGTTATGCAGGGCGTTGACAATCTGTTTGAGGTTGACACCGTGCAGGACGTTATGAAGCATATTTCCAAAATTGCAGGTGTTGAATACAAAAAAGACCCGAAAGCAGATGTTTCGCTGCGTGTGATTACCGACCATATCCGCAGCACGGTGATGATGGTTTCGGACGGCGTTATTCCCTCCAATGAGGGCAGAGGCTATGTTCTGCGCCGTTTGCTGCGCCGTGCCGCACGTCACGGAAAGCTTTTGAATGTGAACCGACAGTTCTTATACGAGGTTGCGGAAACGGTGATAGAAACCTCTAAGTCTGCTTACCCCGAACTGGAAGAGAAAAAGGATTACATCACAAAAATCATTCAAAAAGAAGAAGAGCGTTTTGATGCAACCATTGACAACGGCTTGGTTGTATTAAACCAGTATATTGATGAAATTAAGGCAAAGGGCGGTGATTCCCTTACAGGTGAGCAGGCTTTTAAACTGCATGATACCTA
>CAKSHV010000044.1 GCA_934457515.1 uncultured Clostridia bacterium | reverse complement strand
ACTCAAGAGTGTACGGAAAATCGCAGTTAGAACTGAACTATAACAAAAATTTGGCGGGCATGTCGGGGTTTACCACCTTTTCGCTTAAGGGCGAAAAAACGGGCGAAACACTGCATTTAACCGTTTCGCACAAGCTGCAGAAGCGGGCGAGTGAGATGCTTGGGAAGAACACGGGCGCGGTGGTTGCCATAGAGCCGGCAACCGGCGAGGTTTTGTGCCTGTATTCCTATCCCAATTTCGACCCGACGGACGATGCGCTTTCTAAAAATTGGGATTCCCTTTCGGCAAATGAAAACGCGCCGTTTTTGCCGCGTGCAACGCGCGGCTTGTATGCGCCGGGTTCGACCATGAAAACCATTTGGGCGGGAGCGGCGATTGAAAACGGTTTGGAAAACATGGAGTTTCATGACGAGGGCAAAATTGAAGTAGACGGCAAAACCTTTAATAATGCGCACAAAAGGGCGTACGGCGATATCAATTTAAAACAGGCGTTCGGCGTTTCGAGCAATGCGGCATTTATCGAGCTTGGGTTGGAGCTCGGCGAGGACATTATGAAAAGCTATGCGAAGAAATTTATGCTGAATCAAAACGAAAAATTTGAACTGTACACCGAGCCGTCCGACTTCGGGTACAGCGGAAAGATGAGCAAAACAGAGGTTGCATCGGCTGCAATCGGACAGGGCAAGGTTTTGGTAACGCCTCTTCATATGGCGATGGTGTGCGCGGCGGTTGCGAACCGCGGCGTGATGATGCAGCCGTACATCACCGAAAAATCGGTGGGCAGCAACGGTATTGTAACGGTTTCGGGCAAAAGTGCCATTTTGGGCAGAGTTTTGGAGCCGTCAACCGCCGCAACTCTTCGGGAATATATGATAAACGTTGTGCAGAACGGCACGGGCAAAAATGCGGCAATCAGCGGCGTTACGGTTGCGGGCAAAACGGGCACGGCGGAAACGGGAGCGGACATGAGTGACCATTCGTGGTTCATCGGGTTTGCGCCTGCTGAGAATCCGACTATAGCCGTGGCGGTGGTTTTAGAGCACGGCGGTGCGGGCGGTGGCGCGAGTGCGGCACCGATTGCGCGCGAAGTGATAAAAAGCTGGTTACAGTAGAAAATAAACCGTTTTACGGGAGAGGAATTTAAAAAATGGCATATTTATCAAAAGCAAATACCATGTTAAAACGAGAGCTGGAAAGCAAAATAACGGGGGCTTTGGAGTCGTTTACCTATGACGAGATTGTGTCGGACAGCGGCGCGCCGCAGGAGGATGTGCTGTATCCGTTTCGGTATTACACTAAATCGGGCACATGCATTACGGCTTGCCTTTTGGGAGAAAAAAATCTTGCGGCAGATGCCGAAATCATGGCAGCGGCGGTAAATGCTCTGCTCGGCGCGAAAATTGACGATTTTGTTTTAAAAATCGGAAACAGCGCCCTCCAAAAAACCTATCCGGTTTGCGGCGCACCGTCTTTGATTGATGAAATGGACGAGGAGTCGGACGCACTTTTTGATGTGAGCGCGGTGTGCGATTTGCTTTCGGGTTATGGTATTGCAGAGCAGTATATCACGGTGGATTTAACCGAAAAAGAAGAAAAGGCAAGCGGTATTTTCTTTCGCTGCACAGCGGGGGAAAAAGTGCTGTGCTGCGGATACAGAAACGGCGCGGACGTGGTGCTTCAAATGGATATGCTTAGCATTTTGGACCATAAAAAAGGCGGAAAAGATTTAAAAGAGCCGGTTCCGGTGGTGCTTGTGGCGTCTGATATGCCGGACACGGCATATCAGGTTGCGTTCGGACTGCGCAGACAGGGGTTAAAAACCGAAGGATTTATTTCGGGCGGCAGCATGTATGAAGCGGAGGAATACTGCAACTTGAAAGGAATTCCGACCCTTGTATGGGCGGGGGACAACAAAGTGGTTATGAAAAATATTCAGTCGGGCGAAACGGCGGAAACTACGCTTGACCGTCTGCTTGGCACAGCCAAATAAAAATAAAAAAACGAAATCCCGCAATCCGCATGGCATTTTTTTGGCCGCGTGGATTGCGGGATTTTTTAAAGGGCGCACAACGCGCGCCGCGTCAAAGCAGACTGCGCATGTTTGGCTTTTTTATTAAAAAGCCAAACGCTGCTCCGCTGGTTTTCCTTTTTCGTGAAATGTGACTGCGTCTACATTTCACGATGCCCATTTGGGCCAAAACTTTTTTAGGTGCACATTCCGCGCGTCGACATAAAAATACTCCGCCGCTTTTTGCGGCGGAGTTCCTTTTACCCTTGTTTTTCTGCTTTGTTCCGTGCCCGCGCCTTTTTGAAAAATGCCGTCATCAAATCCTTGCAATTTTCTTCCAAAACCCCGCCCGTAACGCAGGGCGTGTGGTTTAAAAGGTTCATTTCGGGCAAATTCAGCTTTGTGCCGCAAGCACCGCTTTGCGGGTTCGGCGCACCGAATACAATTCGTTCCATCCGCGCGTTGACGGCAGCGCCCGCGCACATGGGGCACGGTTCAAGCGTTACATACAATGTGCAGCCCGACAGCCGCCAGTTATTTAATTTTTTGCACGCTTTTTCAATGGCAAGCATCTCGGCGTGCGCGGCAGCGCACATGTTAATTTCTCGCTTGTTATAGGCGCGCGCAACGATTTTCCCGTCCTTTTCAATCACCGCGCCGATAGGCACTTCGCCTAAATTTTCCGCCTTTTTGGCCTGCTTTATCGCATGCAGCATAAAAAATTGCTCGTCCATTTTACTTTTCCTCGCACAAACTGTCCGAAAGGCGCACAAATTCTTCTATGGAAAGGGTTTCGCCCCGACAGGTTTCTTTTAAACCCAAATCCGTAATTTTTTTACGGATTTCATCTTTCGTAAAATTGGGAAATCCCGAAGAAAGCGCGTTTGCCAGTGTTTTTCTGCGCTGTCCGAATGCGGATTTGACCGTTTTGAAAAACACCTTTTCGTTTTTCGGCGCATATTTTTTCGTTTCGGGAATGTTTAACCGCAGCACCGCGGAATCCACCTTCGGCGCGGGAATAAACGCCCCCGCCGGCACAATCAGGCGCTTTTCGGCGTTTGCGTAAAATGTAACCGCAACCGAAAGCGCACCGTATTCTTTCGTGGCGGGCTTTGCGGTAATGCGCTCTGCCACCTCTTTTTGAATCATAATTACGATGGCGGAAATCAGCGATTCTCCTTCGGTCAAAAGCTTCATAATAATGGGGGAGGTGATGTAGTATGGCAGATTTGCAACCACTTTCACCTTTTCGTTTTCGGGCAAAATCTCCAAAAGATTCGTTTTTAAAATGTCGCGGTTTATAATTTCAATGTTATCATAATCCGAAGTGATGTCTTTTAAAACCGGCACAATGTTTTGGTCAATTTCAACCGCAATTACCTTTTTTGCGCGCTCGGCAAGGCGGGTGGTCAAAACCCCGAGTCCCGGGCCGATCTCAAGCACCGTATCGGCGTTTGTTATATCCGCACTTTCCACAATCTGGTTTAAATAGTTTGCGTCAAACAGAAAATTCTGTCCCAGTCCTTTATGAAAAATAAGTCCGTGCCGCTGCATGATTTCCTTAATCTGCGACGGGGAGGATATGTGTTCCATTTTGGTAAATCTCCTTGTTTTGTTTTTTTCAGTATACCACAGAAGGCACAAAAAAGCAACGGTTGACAAAAAATCAAAATTTTTTTATAATAGTTGTAACGAAACGCATGTTTTTGCCACCAATTTACGAAAAGGAGGAAACAAAGTGGAAAAATTAAATTCTATGGACGAAATTTATGCTGCCCACGCCAAAACCGTATACGGTTTCCTCCTTGCCCGCGTGAAAGACAAACACCTTGCCGAAGAGCTTACACAGGAAACGTTTTACCGCGCGGTGAAAGGCGCAAACACATTTAAAGGGGACAGCAGCGTTTTATCATGGCTGTGCGGCATTGCCAAAAATTTGTGGTGCGAGGAGGCAAAGCGGCTGCACCGCGAAAATGCGCTTGACGCCGATGAAGATTCGGCGCCATCTGCCGAGTCGGACTTTTTCAAATCGGCGGAGTATCTGAAAGTTATCAAAGCGTTACACGGCGTCAAAGAGCCGAAACGTGAGGTATTGTACCTGCGCCTCATCGGCAACTTAAGCTTTAAAGAAATCGGTGAAGTGACGGGGAAAACCGAAACCTGGGCGCGGGTTACCTATTACAGAGGTAAAGAAGAGGTTTTAAAGGAGGTTTTAAAACATGAGTGAGGAAAACAGACTTTCCTGCGCGGTTGTGCGGGATTTGCTGCCCCTTTGTGCAGACGGTTTGGCGTCCGCCGAAACAAAAAAGGCAGTTTTTGAGCATCTTGAAACGTGTCCCGGCTGCAAAGAAATATATAAAAATATGACCGAAAACATTGAGCCCGCAGCCGATGCGGACGAGATAGACTATATGAAAACCGTTCGGAAAAAATCGAGTAAAAAAGCGGTTTTTGCCGCGCTCGGCGCGCTGGCGGCGGTGCTGATTGCTTTGTTTGTTAAATTTTACTGCATCGGCTCTCCGACGGACAACTACACGCTGACCTATTTGGAGCCGACTGCAAAAAGCGTTCGGTTCGGCATGTATTTTAACGACCCGAACCGCATTTTAAGGCGTGTTACAACCGCCAAGGATGGCAGTGTGGTGCTGTATTCGGGGCTGCCGCTGCCATGGGAGCACAAGCGGGCGTTTAACGTTGAAATGGAAAAGCCACAGGACTGCGTTTTAAACATCGGCGGCGCAACGGTTGAAAAAAACGGAGAGGTGATAAGTGCGTTTGCCAACCGCCTGTACAGCACAAAAACACCGTATGTCGGCGATATATCTGCAATCGGAAAAGTCGCAAGAGCGCTGAACGTAACTTCGCTCGGATCTTTTAAAAATGAACTTTTGACCGACAGCGAACCGTATGTTTGGATTATGGAGTTTGAAAACGAGGTAAGCAATCCGCCGCTGTTTGAAGAAAAAATGCAGGCATATGCCTGCGTGCTGATTTCTTTAATAGATAATTTAGGCGAGGTGCGCGCGGAATACACTGCAAAGACGGAACACGGAACCGAAACCAAAACGGTGGTTTACACCAAAGAAATGTGCGACAAAATGGCAGGCGCAGACGTGAAATTCTTTGCAACCAGTGCCAAAGATGTGCAAAATTTAATCAAAATTCTCGGATTAGACGAATAAATAGGAAAAAATCGGGAAAATTAACGAAAAAGTTAAAAAAACACTTGATTTTTTTTAGAATTTCTGATATACTACTATGGCGGTAAAAATACGCACGCATGTTTACGACGCGGCGGGTGCCTTTTTTAGGTTGCCGTTTCGGCTTGAAATCATGCGGAGGAAAATTATTTTATTAAACCACGGAGGTGTTGAAAATGGCAGTTATTTCTATGAAACAATTGCTGGAAGCAGGCGTTCACTTCGGTCACCAGACCAGAAGATGGAACCCGAAAATGGCAGAGTATATCTTTGCGGAAAGAAACGGTATCTACATTATCGATTTGCAGAAAACCGTTAAGAAAATCGAAGAAGCATACGCATTCGTAAGAGATGTGGCTGCAAACGGCGGCGAAGTTTTGTTCGTTGGTACCAAAAAGCAGGCACAGGAATCGATTAAAGAAGAAGCAGAACGCGTTGGCATGTATTATGTAAACGCAAGATGGCTCGGCGGTATGCTGACCAACTTCGGCACAATCAAAAAGAGAATCGAAAGATTAAAACAGCTTTATAAAATGGAAGAAGACGGCATTTTTGAAATTCTTCCGAAAAAAGAAGTAATCAACCTCAAAAATGAAGAAGCAAAGCTTGAAAAATACCTCGGCGGTATTAAGGAAATGAAAGACATTCCGGCTTGCATGTTCATTGTTGACCCGAAAAAAGAAAGAATTGCTGTTTTGGAAGCACACAAACTGCACATTCCGATTGTTGCAATCGTTGATACAAACTGCGATCCGGAAGAAGTTGACTATCCGATCCCCGGCAACGATGATGCGATCCGTGCGGTTAAACTGATTGCGTCCACCATTTCCAACGCTATTTTGGAAGGCAGACAGGGCGAATCGTTCGCAGAAGCTGCAGAAGGTGCAGCTGAAGAAGAACAGCAGGCGTAAAATTTTACGGGAGGTAAATTGATTATGGCATTTACTGCAAAAGATGTAATGAAATTAAGAGAAATGACAGGCTGCGGTATGATGGACTGCAAAAAGGCATTAACCCAGACTGAAGGCGATATGGATGCAGCTATCGAGTTCCTGCGTGAAAAGGGCTTGGCAACCGCTGCTAAGAAAGCGGGCAGAATTGCTTCCGAGGGTATTGTTAAAACCTACATGACAGACGATAAGAAAATCGCTGTTTTGGTTGAAGTAAACTCCGAAACCGACTTCGTTGCAAAAAACAGCGAGTTCCTAACTTTTGTTGACCTCGTTGCAAAAACCGTTGCGGACAACCATCCCGCAGACGTTGACGCGCTCAAAGCAATCATTGTTGACGGCGAAACCATCGGTGACAGATTAACTGCTTTAATTGCAAAAATCGGCGAAAACATGAATATCAGACGTTTTGCACGTGTTGAAGGCAATGTTTGCACCTATTTGCATGCAGCAGGCAGAATCGGCGTTTTGGTTGAAGCAGAAGGCGCTTTGGACACCGAAGAAAAGTATGAAGCAGCAAGAGATATTGCAATGCAGGTTGCAGCAATCAATCCGCTTTATCTTTCGAAAGATACCGTTCCCGCAGCTGATGTTGAGCATGAAAAAACAATCATTCTCGCGCAGATGAAGGAAGACCCAAAGAATGCAAATAAACCCGAAAACATTTTGGAAAAAATGGTTACCGGTAAATTAAACAAATTCTTCGAGCAGAACTGCTTACTGCAGCAGGAATTCGTTAAGAACGGCGACTTTAAAGTTGAAGCATATCTTGCATCGAAAGGCGTTAAAATCGTGAACTACATCCGCTTTGAAAAGGGTGAAGGCCTTGCAAAGAAGGAAGACGATTTTGCAGCAGAAGTTGCAAGCATGGTTAAATAATTTTATTTGCATATTAAAAAGACCAAACTGAGGTTTGGTCTTTTTTGTTTATAAAAGGAAAAACGGACGGTATTTTCCGTCCGTGCATTTTATAGTTTTTGAATTGTTTTGTACATATCCTGCATTTTTCGGTCAATTTCCGCAATTTCGTTTGCCGCATTTAACATTTCGGCGCACAAATCCTGCGGAATATTCTTGTCTGATTTATAGCGCAAATCGTGCTCTAAGCTTGCCCAGAAATCCATCGCAACGGTGCGAATCTGCACCTCGGCGCAAACATATTCGGTGTGCTCCGAAAGATAAATCGGAATTTCAATATCCAAATGCAAGCTGCGGTAGCCGTTGTAATTCGGGTGCTTGATATAGTCATACTGCTTTAAAAGTTTCACATCGCTTTGGCGCAGCAGCATGTCCGCCACATTATACACATCGTCTATATAACAGCACACAACGCGGATTCCTGCCATGTCGTTAATATTCTTTTTAGCGGACGGAATGGAAATTTCGCAGTTTAATTTTTTCAGCTTTTTTATAATGCTTTTTGTGGATTTCATGCGGCTTTCGATGTGATGAATGGGACTTTTGCCGTATTTTACCTTAAATTCATCATTTAAAACCTCGAATTTGAATCGAAGCTGCTTGATTGCTGCAGTGTATAAATGCTGCATTTCCAAAAATTCCTGATAATCATCAAATAGAACCTGCTCTTTTTCGTTTTCCATGGGTATTAAATCCTCCTGTCGATGCACGGAGCGCTTTCCTTAAGGGTGAAAAACGGTTTTGTCCTGAAAACGCCAAGGCTTAGAATTTAACGGTGTTTATCACCGAGTCGTCTTTTGTGATTTTAAAAGATGCGCTTTGCTGTTTTGCATAGTCGTCAAATGCACTTGAAGCAAGGGTTTGGTAAATATCGTTTTTCACCTCGTCAAACGATGACGTTTTGGCATCTGTCAGCTTTATAATATGCCAGCCGAACGAGGATTTCACCGGTTCGGAAACCTGACCGACCTCTAAATCAAATGCCGCATTTTCAAACTCTTTTATCATTTTGCCGCGGGTGAAGGTGTATCCGTCCGGGTTTGATTTCAGTCCCGGGTCTTCGGAATATTCCTGCATGGCAGTATCAAAATCCAAAGTGCCGGCTGCAATTTCGTCATAAACCTGTTTTGCGGTTTCTGCCGCTTTTTTCTGCTCTTCTTCCGATTTCGGATTCTTATTTTCGTCCACCGTCGCAAACAAAATGTGCTTTGCAGTAACGGTGGTGCGGTAGTCGCTTAAATGCATATTGTAATACTCGTTCATCGCCTCGTCCGAAACCGAAATGGTACCGTCCTGCGCAAGACGCGAAAAATAATTGTTAACCAGTGCGGAATCTTCCAAAAGCTGCTTATAATTGCTTTCATTTATGCCCATGTTGCTTAATGTTTCTTTAAAAGCCGCGTCACCGCCAAGGGACGTTTTGGCGTCAGCAATTTGTTTTTGGATGGTGTTTTTGGCGTCGTCTGAAAGCATTTCGCCGCTTTTTTTCGCCAAAATTACCTTGCTTTTAAACAAAACTGCCTGCTGAAAGGCTTTGCTTTTGGCAACCTCGGCTGCCGAAACACCGTCTATATCCGAATTTTTCCAAAACTCCTGAATTTCTTTGTCGCCCGAAATGTTTGCCTGATTTAAAAGCTCGGTTTTCACGCTGTCCAAAAAGAATGACAGTTCCCAAAAATAAATGTTTTCGCCCTGCACCGTGCCCACAACGCGGTCGTCTGCAGCTTTTTCGCAGCCGGAAACAAGCAGAATTAAAATTAAGAATATGGAAAGCAGTCCTGTTTTTTTCATTCGTAAAAACCTCCTTTAGCTGTTTATTTCTGATTCAAGTCTATTATATAC
>CAKSHV010000043.1 GCA_934457515.1 uncultured Clostridia bacterium | reverse complement strand
ATCGTCGGTATTGCGCCAATTGGGCTGGGCAACAATGCCCACTTTAAACCCCGCATTTTCCAAAACACGCCCGATGATGGCATGTCCGAACGAGGAGTGGTCCACATAGGCATCTCCCGAAATCAGCAGAAAATCCAGCTGATCCCAGCCGCGTTTTTCCATATCCGCACGGCAAACCGGTAAAAAATCATGTATCATGCTAACAAATTCCATTCCGCCGCCCCGCACGGCATAAATAGGTATATATTCTTTCCGCGGGGTAAAAACCGTTGAATTTCGGTGCGGCATTCCGCACCGAGTACAAAACTTCATTTTCATTATACACTATATCTTTTCAAATAGCAAGACAAAAAACAGGATTTTTCGATTCGGAATCTTGACAAATCGGCTAATCCGCGCTATAATTAAAATACATTTACTTTATGCAATAAGGAGTCTGAAAATATGAAAGCATTTATGGATAAGGATTTTTTACTGGAAACCGAAACCGCCAAAGCGCTGTTTCACGAAACGGCGGAAAAGCTGCCGATTATTGACTACCACTGCCACCTGGTTCCCCGCGAGATTGCGGAGGACATCCGCTTTGAAAACTTAACCCAAATGTGGCTTTCGGGCGACCATTACAAATGGCGGTTCATGCGCTCGATGGGGGTTGACGAAAAGTATTGCACGGGCGACGCTTCGGATTATGAAAAATTCAAAAAATACGCTGAAGTCATCGGGTATGCCATCGGCAACCCGCTGTATCACTGGACGCATTTGGAACTGCAGCGGTTTTTCGGCATCACCACGCCCCTTTCGGCGGACACGGCAGATGAAATTTGGGACAAAACCGCAGAAATGCTAAAATCACCCGAATACTCGGCAAAAAATTTAATCCGCCGTTCAAACGTGGAAGTCATCTGCACCACGGACGACCCGGCAGACGATTTAAAATGGCACAAAAAAATTGCGGAAGATAAAGACTTTCACACCCGCGTTCTGCCCACTTTCCGCCCCGACAGCGTTGTACATATGCAAAAAGACGGATTTGTAAGCGCGATAAAGCGCCTTGGAGACGCGGCGGGCATTGAAATACGCGATTTTAATGATTTAAAACAGGCGCTGAAAGAAAGACTTTCCTACTTTGTTTCGCTCGGCTGCCGCGTGTCCGACCATTCGCTGGCAACGGCGGTGTATGCGCCCGCAAACGATGATGAGGTCAACGCAATCTTCACATCGGCATTAAACGGCGAAAAACAAAGCGCGGAAAACGTTTTAAAATATCAGACCGCCGTTATGCTCTGCCTCGGCGAGATGTATGCGGAAAACAACATGGCAATGCAGCTGCATTTCGGTGCGCTTCGCAACAACAACACGAATAAATTGAACACGCTTGGTGCAGACACAGGTTTCGACTCAATCGACGACCTGAATATGGCGCAGCCGCTCTCCCGCTTTTTAGATGCATTAGAGCAAAAAACCGCTTTGCCGAAAACCATTTTGTACACCTTGAATCCGAAAGACAACTACGTGCTTTGCGCCATGCTCGGAAACTTCCAGCAGGCGGGCATTAAAGGCAAAATTCAGTTTGGTTCGGGCTGGTGGTTTAACGACCAGATTGACGGCATGACAAAGCAAATGACAGACCTTGCAAACTTAGGTGCGCTTTCTGCCTTTGTGGGCATGCTGACCGACTCGAGAAGTTTAACCTCCTATCCGCGCCACGAGTATTTCCGCCGCATTTTGTGCAACTTAATCGGCTCGTGGGTAGAGGACGGAAAGTTCCCGCACGATATGAAAGTGCTCAGCCAAATTGTGGGCGACATTTCTTATTATAATGCAAAAGATTATTTTGGATTTTAAAGCATGTTGACAATGCCGACACAAAATAATCCCGCGGATTCCTCCGCGGGATTTTTTATACTTTTTTCTTTTGGATAAATCGCCTTTTTAGAGCGCTGTACGCGCAGCAAAGCGCAAGGGTTATGCCGTAGGTAAATATTGTTCTTATCAGAAATGCCGGTCCCTGCCGCACAATTCCAAACCGCGAAATCCATAAATCTGCAATCTGCATGACCAAAACATGCCACAAATAGATAGGATATGTCGAGCGGTTCAGCAGCCGAAACAGCGGCGAGGCACAAATCCCGCCGTGCTTTTCGTCCACTTCCTTTGCGCGCAGAAACAACAGCGGCAAAAAGGATGTGCAGTAGCAAATCTGCAAAATGCCGTCATACACCAAGTAAGTTCCGCACCGTGCGGAAAAAAAGCCGAGTGCGATATACAAAAAAGCAAAAAGGCAAAATGCAGCGGTCAAAATGCGCTTATTTTTCATAAGCACCTTGCAAAACGAATCGTAATACGCACCGCCTGCCAGTCCCAAGGCATAATAAAACAGATAGGTGGTAAACACGCGGTCGTTCCAGACAAACTGCACTTTTCCCGCCGTAAGACAGCCGAGCATGTCAGGCAAAAACTGCCCGAAAAGCAGCATAATAAGCAAGGAAAGTACCAAAAATACCGGCCTTGATATGCCAAGCACCGCACGTTTAAAAAGCGGCATTAAAATATAAAACTGCATAATGATAATCACAAAGTAAAAATGCGCCGCAAGATTCCCCGCAAGAATGTAGGAAATAAGGTCTTTTGCCGAAAATGCAAAGTAATTTTGGCTTACGAAATAAACGTAATATGCAACTGTGCAAATCACATACGGCAAATAAATGCGCTTTATTTTCCCCAAAAGATAGGGAAAATAGGGCTCGTCCTGCGCCGAATACTGCAGCGCGGTTTTCATACCCGACACAAAAATGAAGCCGGGAACCGCAATCTGCGCCGCCCGCCACAAAATGTACAGCACAAGATAGGCGGCAGACGTTTTATTTAGGGAAACAATCGGTGCGGAGGATACGTGAATAAAAATCACCAGCATGCAAAGCAGCACATTTAAAAGGTCAAGCTCGTTTTTTCTGCTAACTGTAGGCACGAAGAAAACTCCTTTCGCAAGGCTTACTTGTTTACAGTTTTTCTTCTAAAATGTCTGCAATACGCTTGCAAGCAAAACCGTCGCCGTATGGGTTGCTTGCATGGCTCATTTTCTTATATTCTTCCTCATTTACCAAAAGTTCTTTAAACGTTTTGTAAATATATTCTTCATCGGTACCAACTAATTTCAGCGTGCCTGCCGCAATGCCTTCGGGGCGCTCGGTGGTGTCACGCATAACCAAAACGGGCTTGCCCAAAGACGGCGCTTCCTCCTGAATTCCGCCGCTGTCGGTTAAAATCAGATAGCTGCGCGCCAGGAAATTGTGGAAGTCTAACACTTCTAAAGGCTCGATAATGCGGATTCTGTCATCATCGCCGAAAATTTCTTTTGCCGCTTCGCGGACTGCGGGGTTCATGTGAATGGGATAAACCGCTTTTACATCGTCAAACTCGTCAATAATGCGCTTGATGGCGCGGAACATATGGCGCATGGGTTCGCCCAAATTTTCGCGTCTGTGCGCGGTTATGGTAATCAAACGGCTGCCCTCCGCCCACTTTAAATGCTCGTGCGTATAATCCTTGCGCACGGTGGTTTTTAAGGCGTCGATTGCCGTGTTGCCCGTTACATATATACTGCTCGGGTCTTTTCCCTCTTTTAAAAGATTGTTTTTGGAAAGCTCTGTCGGCGCAAAGTTAAACTTTGCCACAATGCCGACCGCCTGACGGTTAAATTCCTCCGGATAGGGCGAATAGATGTTGTATGTGCGAAGTCCCGCCTCCACATGGCCGACCGGAATCTGCATGTAAAAGCACGCAAGCGCCGTCGCAAAAGTGGTGGTTGTATCGCCGTGCACCAAAACAACGTCCGGCTTTTCCTTTTCCAAAACTTCTCTGATTTTTTCCAAAATACTTATCGTAACGTCAAACAAAGTCTGACGGCTTTTCATAATGGACAAATCATAATCGGGCGTTACGTTAAATGCCTCCAAAACCTGGTCTAACATCTGGCGGTGCTGTCCCGTTACGCAAACCAGCGTTTCAAGTGTTTTTCTTGTTTTCAGTTCTTTAACCAGCGGGCACATTTTAATTGCTTCGGGGCGTGTGCCGAAAACCAGCATAACTTTTTTCATGTTCAATCCTCCGTTTTTTCTTTATGTTAAATCATGTCAAAATCCTTAAACATTTCAAGTCGTTTCTTTGTCTGCTCCGTGTCCGTTTCGGGAACGGAATATTTAACCGACTGTTTCACAAGCGAAAACCGCTTGAAGCCGGTTTTTGCAATTACATACAAGTGGTTTATCCACGCAAGCGGCAGCAGCAAATGCTTTTTTGCTGCATACGGATAGCGGATATACATGTTTTTTCGCGAAAAGGACATGGCTTTTTTCACGTTATCGCGCCGCCAATCGGTCATAAACCGATTAAAATCGCCGTTTTTAAAGGTAGAATAGCGGCAGGCGTTGTACACTTCAAAAAATTGTCTGTCCGCCTTTTTTTTGCCCGGCTGAAACACGTCTTTTAGAATCCTTTCCGCTTTGCTTTCGTCGAACGAAAAGGGACGGAAATCTTCGCGGTTTAAGCCGAAATACAAAACGCCGAACCCTTTTAACGTATCGGAAAATTCTTTATATTTTAAGTGCATAAGAACCTTGTCCACACGCTCAAAATCAATTTGGTCTTTATAGTGCATTTCATACAGCAAAACGTCCATAATTTGCTTCACCCACAAACGGTTTGACAAAAAGTGCTTTACCGTGTGTAAAAGGGTAAACAGATACCCATCGGTTATGCCTAAGGTTTGCATGCCGTCCTGCTCTCGGAAAGGTTCGGTCATCATTTCAACGTTATCAAACCAAACATCCTGCATAATGCCATAGTACAGCGAAACATGCACCTCAACCATGCCAAGTTCTTCACTGTAGCATTTATCATGGTTGCTCGATTGGGCGCGGACGCCGACCGTAAAGCCGTTTTCGCGGAAAACGGAAAGCACCCGATCCTCGTCCTTTTCGGGCACCAAAACGTCCACATCGCCTGATATGCGGCACGCGGGATTTTTATAAAGCGCGGCAAAAATTGCCCCTTTTAAAACGCAGCACGGGATCCCCTTTTCACGGATCTGATTAATCACATTCAAAATGCCCGCATGCTGTCTGTCCTGCTTAATGCAGGAGGCAAGCATTTGTTTGTGAAGCTCGTGAAACAGTGTGATATCTTCTTCGTTTTGCAGCAAAATGTCGCCGTTTTGAACAGCCGTTTTCACGCCTGCCAGCACCAATTGCCAAACACCCTGTTCAATGGCAAGATGCATAACCTCATGAAAATCAAAATCGGAAAGCGTGTCTATCGGCACGCCGGCAGCGCCAAGCGCAAACAATTTCAGCATATTTTCTCTCTGCATGGTTTGACGCCTCCTTTTCTTACCCCATTATTGTATACGATTTCTGCCAAAAAGTCAATGATATTTTAAAAAGGGAGTGTTAAAAAGTTTCGGAGCGCAAGAAAAGAAGAGGCAGTTTAAAAAGCTGCTTGACTTTTTTAACCGCCTCTTTTAAAATTCTCACTGCTACTTCATATGCACATCCATCTGCGGGAACGGAATTTCGATATTTGCCGCATCCAGTGCCTCTTTCACGCTTTCATTTAAAGCAAACACCGCTTTCCAGTAATCCTCCGTTTTGCACCACACACGCAGCTCTACAATCACCGCGCTGTCCGCATGCTCTTTCACAACCATTTCGGGTTTGGGTGCGTCAAGCACAGCATCGCACGCAGCCGCACAGCTTAAAATCACATCCCGCACCTGCTTTAAGTCGGCGCTGTATCCCACCGAATAAGGCAAATCCGCACGCCGCGTATCTTCCGCCGACGCATTGGAAAGCTGTTCGTTTGAAATCTGACCGTTCGGAATAATCACGCGGCGGTTATCTCCCGTTTTAAGATACGTGTAAAACAGACCGATTGATGTAACCGTGCCTGTTTCGCCCGAAACGGAAATCACATCGCCCACTTTAAACGGCTTGAAAATAAGCAGAATCACACCGCCGCTTACGTTGGTTAAGCTTCCCTGCAGCGCAAGACCGACAGCCAAACCCGCAGAGCCCAAAACCGCTACCATAGATGCCATGGGAATGCCGATATATGCCGCCGCCGTAATAATCAAAACCGCCTTTAAAGCAATGTTCGTGCCGCTAAGTAAAAAGGTCTGCACGCCTGCGTCCAGCTTGGAAAAGCCTTTTCCTCTGCGCAGCGCTTTCAGGAAAATGCGAATCAGCTTAAATCCAATGCCCAATATCAGCAGCGTTACAATAATTTTCCACGCTGCCGCCGTGCAAAAAGTTACAATTGACTGCCAGATTGTCATAAGCTGTATTTGTGTCATTTTGCCAACCTCCGAATAAAAAATACAAATAAATCGGCGGGATTACACTCGCCGATTTATGTTAAAATTAGTCTTCTTTATTGTCTTTTCCGTGCTTTTCGGGTTTCGGCAGCGTGTCTTTTCTGGAAAGATTCATTCTGCCCTGCTTGTCGATTTCAATCAACTTAACGTTAATTTCATCGCCCTCATGCACAACGTCGGTTACTTTCTCAACGCGCTTGTTGTCAAGCTTGGAAATGTGAACCAGTCCCTCTTTTCCGGGCAGGAATTCAACAAATGCGCCGAAGTCCATGATGCGGACAACCTTTGCCTTATACGTTTTGCCGACCTCGGGCTCTGCAACAATGCCTTTAATAATTTCAAGCGCTTTGTCGCCCGCCTCGCTGTCGTTGGTTGCGATAAACACATTGCCGTCGTCCTCAATATCAATCTTCACGCCGGTATCTGCGATAATCTTCTGAATCACTTTTCCGCCGGGTCCGATAACTTCGCGGATTTTGTCAACCGCAATTTTAAACTGAATAATCTTAGGCGCATATTTGGAAAGCTCTGCGCGGGGCTGCGGAATAACCGGCAGCATAACATCGTTTAAAATGTCCATTCTGCCCTTTTTGGTCATTTCCAAAGCGGTTTTAATGATTTCGGGCGTCAAGCCGTCAATCTTAATATCCACCTGAATGGCTGTGATACCGTTTTTGGTACCCGCAACCTTAAAGTCCATATCGCCGAAGAAGTCTTCAAGACCCTGAATATCCAGCATTTCGATAAAGCGTTCGCCCTCGGTTACCAAACCGACCGAAATACCTGCAACCGGTTCTTTAATCGGAACGCCTGCGTCCATAAGAGCCAAGGTCGAACCGCAAACCGATGCCTGCGAGGTTGAACCGTTAGAGGACAAAACTTCGGATACCAGACGGATTGCATACGGGAACTCTTCAACCGACGGAATAACCGGCAAAAGTGCGCGTTCAGCCAACGCACCGTGACCGATTTCACGTCTGCCCGGTCCTCTTGACGGGCGGGTTTCGCCAACCGAGTAGGACGGGAAGTTATAATGATGCATATAGCGTTTGGATTCTTCCAAATCGATACCGTCGAGCATCTGGATTTCACTGATTGTACCCAAAGTTGCAACGGTTAAAACCTGCGTCTGACCGCGGGTAAACATGCCCGTACCGTGGGTTCTCGGGAGCAGACCGACTTCTGCGGAAAGCGGACGAATCTGGTCGAGTCTTCTGCCGTCTACGCGTTTGCCCTCGTCTAAAATCCAGCGGCGAACCACGTTTTTCTGCAGCTTGTAAAGCGCATCGTCCAGCATGGTTTCGCGCTCGGGGAACTGCTCGTCCATCGCCTCGTGCACATCGGCGGTAACCACTGCCATGCGCTCGTCACGCACGCGTTTGTCATCCGTATCAAGTGCCTCTTTAACTTTATCGGTTGCAAAATCCGCAACCGCAGTATATACGTCTTCGTCCACAACGCAAGGTGTGTACTGAATTTTTTCTTTTTTGCCGACTTCGTCTGCAATGCTCTGAATGAATCTGCAAAGCTCTTTAACTGCCTCATGACCTGCGGAAATCGCATTTAACATCTGGTCTTCGGGCACTTCCTTTGCGCCTGCTTCAATCATAACAACCTTTTCGAGCGTGCCCGAAAGGGTAAGTTCCAGAGTGCTTTCGTCTCTCTGCTCTTTGGTGGGGTTAATCACCGGCACACCGTCAATCAAGCCGACAGACACACTGCAAACCGGGCCGTTAAACGGAATATCCGAAATTGCAACGGCAGTTGCCGCGCCGATCATAGCGGTGATTTCGGGCGAATTGTCCTGATCAACGCTGAGCACGGTGGTTACAATTGCCACATCGTTTCTCAAATCTTTAGGGAACAGCGGACGCATGGGGCGGTCGATACAGCGGGACGCCAAAATAGCCGCTTCCGTCGGTCTGCCTTCTCTTTTAATAAAGCTGCCGGGAATTTTTCCGACTGCATACAGCTTTTCTTCGAAATCCACGCTGAGCGGGAAGAAGTCAACGCCTTCTCTCGGTTTTGCCGAAGCGGTTGCGGTTGCTAAAACAACCGTATCCCCGTAGCGAACCAGAGCGGAGCCGTTTGCAAGCTGTGCCATTTTGCCGGTTTCAACAACCAGCGGACGGCCTGCTAAGGTCGTTTCAAAAGTTCTGAACATAATTTTTCCTTTCCTTCCTGCGCAAGGCTCATGCCATGCGCTTTCTGCCACACGGCAGAAGTTTTATATAAAAATTTTTATTGAAACCGATTTCAATCACTGCGCCCGAGATACTTTTATGCTGCGCAACGCAGTATACAATTTTTAAGCGAGTGTTTTCATAAATCACTGCTTCGATTCACATGCATTTTTTCACAACTCAGTGCAGTATACAATTTTTGTAAGAGTTCTACGCAAAAACAGCCGCGGTCTGCACGCGTTTTTCTGCCGTGCTATGTACCCGCATTCAAAATAAAGAGAGGGCGCAAGGGCTTCTTTAAACAAAAAGCCCCGACTGCCCCCTTTTTCACGTTTTGAATTACTTTCTCAAACCCAGCTTTTCGATGATTGCTCTGTAACGCTCAACATCTTTTTTCTGCAAATAGTTCAAAAG
>CAKSHV010000042.1 GCA_934457515.1 uncultured Clostridia bacterium | reverse complement strand
TGTGATTAACGCATATAACCAAAAGCGGCTGTTGATTGACGCCAATTTAAAGCGCATGCAGCTGGCGGCAGAGAAAAAATTATCCGCCTCGCGGGAAAGTTTTGCAAAAAATGCGGCGGCACTTCACTCCATGAGCCCGCTTCAGGTTTTGTCCCGCGGGTATTCGGTAACCGAAAACGCAGACGGAAAAGCCGTAAAGACGGTTTCGGATGTGCAGGCGGGCGAGGAGATAAAAACGCTTGTGACAGACGGCATTGTGATTTCGGAAGTGGTTCGCACGGAAAGGAATAAATAATATGGCTGAGAAAAAGTTTGAACAATATATGGAGCGCTTGGAGGAAATTGTGCGCGGTTTGGAAAACGGCGACGCAAATTTGGACGATACCCTTTCTTTATATGAAGAGGGCGTGAAAATTGCAAAAAAGTGCAATAAAATGTTAGATGACGCACAGCAAAAGGTGACGGTTTTAGCCAAAGGCGAGGGCGGCATTTCCGAAAAAGAATTTGAAGGAGAACTGTAAATGCAAAATTTTTCTGAAACATTTGACGCATATAAAAAGCTGACAGAGGATTTCTTAAAAGAAACCATGTCGGGGCTTGAATCGGTCAAAAGCTATTACGAGGTTTTGCCGAAAGCCTGCTCGTACAGCTTGCTTGCGGGCGGAAAACGAATCCGCCCCGTTATGCTGCTTGCGGCGTGTGAAATGGCGGGCGGAAATGTTCAAGATGCGGTTCCGTTTGCGGCGGCAATGGAAATGATTCACACAAGCTCTCTGATTCATGACGATTTGCCCGCAATGGACGACGACGATTTGCGGCGCGGCAGACCCACAAACCACAAAATGTTCGGTGAGGCAACTGCAATTCTTGCGGGTGACGCTTTGTTGGTTTTACCGTTTGAATTGATGGCAAGCGCCGTAAAAAGCGAAAAAGATGCGCGCGCCATGGCGCTGATTGCAAAATATGCGGGTATAAACGGCATGTTCGGCGGCCAGCAGATTGACTTAAGCTATGAGGGAAAACAGGCTTCCGAGGCGGTTATTGTTCAGTTAAACCGCCTAAAAACGGGTGCTTTGTTCTGTGCGGCTGTGTGTGCGGGCATTTTGCTTGGCGGCGGCGACGAAAAGGCACTGGCTGCGGGAAGGGCATACGGCGAGCAAATCGGTCTTGCTTTTCAGCTTGTGGACGATTTGCTGGACAACGATCCGAAAGCCGATACCGGCAAAACAAAGGGAAGCGACATAGAATGTAATAAGAGTACATATCTTTCGGTTTACGGTGAGCAGAAATCCCGTGAAATGATTAAAGAGTGTACGAAAAATGCGGAAGAAATATTATCGGGCACGTTCGGCGAGAGGGCAGAATTTTTGATTCAGCTTGCCGCACGCCTGGAAAGCAGGGATAAATGATGAATTTTGCGGCACAGCTTGTTTCCAATCCTGTTATCAATTGCGCGTTTGTCGGTTGGTTTTTGGCACAGTTTTGGAAATTTTTATACGAGTTGATTTTTTTGAAGAAATGCAATATTCACGCTTTTTTTGCATCGGGCGGCATGCCCAGTTCTCATTCATCCCTGGTGGTTTCGGCGACGGTGATGATTCTTAGAACAGAGGGCTTTGCCTCCATTGATTTTGCTCTTGCTATGGTTGTTTCGGCGGTTGTAATGTATGATGCAACGGGTGTCCGCCGTCAGGCGGGATATCATGCAAAAATGATTAACCAGATTGTGGAACATCTGCGGGAACAGAATTTTGAGCTTGCAGGCGAAAATTTAAAAGAACTTTTGGGGCACACACCTTTTCAGGTTTTTGCGGGTTGTTTGCTCGGCATTGTTGTCGGCTTGTTTATGCCCGTCTTTTAAAGGCAATTTTAGGCACTGAAACGGAGATTTTTTATGGCAATTCATGTGTATACGGGTGACGGAAAAGGAAAAACCACCTGTGCTGCAGGGCTTGCCGCACGCTGTGCGGGGCGCGGCGGCACGGTTTTCTTTTATCAGTTTTTAAAATCGGAGGAAAGCGGGGAGTGTATTGCACTGAAAGGCAAAGTACACTTTAAGCGTGCGTCCGAGCCGTTCGGCTTTGTTTTTCAAATGACGGACGAAGAAAAAGCGCATGTGGGAAAGCTGATGTATGCCCTTTGGCAGGAGGCAAAAGCACAAAAGTGCGATATGCTGGTTTTAGACGAGATTATTTCCGCCATGCGGTACGGATTTATTCCCGAATCCGAAGTGCTTGCATTTTTAAAAACCGCTTCTGCCGAAGTGGTGCTGACGGGGCGAAATGCGCCAGAAAGCTTTATCGAGGCGGCGGATTACGTCACCGAAATGAAAGCTGTGAAACACATTTATGAAAAAGGGGTACCTGCAAGAGAGGGTATTGAATACTAAGGAGGACGCGTATGGGATTATTTAACTGGGCAAATATGCGGGATATGAAAGAGGGAAAGGGCGTTGAAAAGAAAAAAGAGCCGGCGCTTACCGTGTTTTTCGGCATTATTCAGCGAAAAATCTGGCGCCTGATTACCCTAAATCTTGCCTATTTTATAACAGGACTTCCAACCTGGCTGTTTATGGCAGCAATGGGATTTGGCTTGTATTATTTCCATTCCGGCAGAGCGGATTACAATGTGTTTTTGCCGTGGATGCTGGTTTTAATTCCGTTTATCGCGCTGATTTCGGGACCGGCGACCATGGGCGCAACCTTTGTTCTGCGCAATTTTTCGCGTGAAGAGCACGCGTGGGTTTTAGGTGATATGTTCGAAAAAGCGTCTAAAAACTATGTGCAGGGGTTGTTTATCGGCTTAATTAACGCATGCTTGGCGTTTGCTTTAACCTATCTTTATTTTTACTACGGAACGTTGCAAAAGGGGCTTAGCTTTGTTAACTACATTTTAATTTTGCTTGGCTTTATTTTAGCGTCGCTCAGAAGCTATATTTACCCCATGGCGGTTACATATAAGTTAAGCTTAGCGAATCTTTACCGTTATTCGCTGGCACTTGTGATTATGAAATTTCCGCAGAATTTGCTGCTGCAAGGCTTTTCGCTTGCAGGCATTTGCTCTGCGTTTTACTATCCGAATATGGGCATTGTGATTTCCGCAATCGGCGGCATATCGCTGTTGGGACTTGTAAATGTGTTTTATACCGACCGCGTTTTGCGCGAAAATATGGACAGTGCACATGAAAAAGTATATCCGAAAAAGGAGCGAAAAGAATGATTTTGGTCAGCGCCTGTTTGCTGGGCGAAAACTGCAAATATAACGACGGAAACAATGACAACGCTTGTGTGAAAGCCTATCTTGAAGGCAAAGAATACACAGCTGTTTGTCCCGAAACATTCGGCGGCTTAAAAAGCCCGCGTGACCCTGCCGAAATCCGCGGCGGACGCGTGTTTTTAAAAGACGGAACAGATGTTACCGATGCTTTTCGCGCTGGAGCGGACATTGTTTTGGAAATGGCGAAAAAGACGGGGGCGACAGAGGCAATTTTAAAAGAAGCAAGCCCCAGCTGCGGCAGAAATTTCATTTATGACGGCACATTTTCCGGCACCAAAATTAAGGGGTGCGGCATAACCGTGCAAGCTTTGCTAAAAGAGGGAATTACAGTTAAAAGCGAGCAAGACCTTGAAAAAGAACAAAATGTATGATACAATAAAATGCAAATGAAGCATGAAGAGGGATTTTTACCATGAAGAAATATATTTTGTTACTGCTTGCCGCAACCGTTTTTTTGTTTTCGGGCGTGACGGCGGGCGCTGCGGTTTCCGTTCCCGAAAAAGTTAGGGTCGGAATTTATTTCGGTTCGTCTGCCTTGTCCTCGGTTACCGTTTCGGCGGACGGAGGCGTTTATATTTCGTGCGACGGCGCGGATTTGGGCTGGCTTGCCGCGGCAACGTTTACGCAAAGCGGCAACTACTGGACCGTTTCGGGCGGTGCGGAACCGGTTACGGTTGCAGGTTCGAAAGTGACCATAACGCCGTCCGGCGGGCTGCTTACCATAAACAAAAAAACTTATCGCGGGCAGATTGAACTTGTGCCCAACGGCAGCAATATAACGGTTGTGAACTATCTTGGAATTGAAGAGTATTTATATGGCGTTGTGCCGCTTGAAATGTCAACCGGGTGGCCGATGGAGGCCTTAAAAACCCAGGCAGTTTGCGCAAGAACCTATGTTGCAAAAAGCATCGGCAAGTATCAAAGCCAGGGTTTTGATGTGTATAACACCACCATGTCGCAGGTGTATGGCGGCGCAAGCGTTGAAAAAGCGGACTGCACGCAGGCGGTAAATGAAACAAAAGGCATTGTGATTACATACGGCGGCGCATTGATTGACGCGGTGTATTCCTCCGCAAGCTCGAATTTTCATACTTTTAACGTGAAAGACGTGTGGGGCGGTTCGCTGCCTTATCTTGTTGGCGCAGAGGATTCGTATCAGTCCCTTGCAAAGCCGGACGGACATGCCTGGACGGCAACGTTTACGCCGCAGCAGTTAAAAGAGGCGCTTGCAAAAAAGAGTGTGGATATCGGCGATATAACCGATTTGCGCATTGACGCGCGCTCGGATGAGGGTGCGGTAACGGCGCTGACGTTTGTGGGAACAAACGGAGAGTATACCGCCAAAATCGGCAACACGCGCACCATTTTGAATTTAAGAAGCCAGGGATATACCATTTCGAAAGATTTAAGCGGCGGCGCGGGTGCAATGACGGTGCTTGGCAGCAGCGGAAAAGTGACAATGACCATGGCAAGCGCATCGGGCGCTTCGGGTGTGCTTGGCATTGCTTCTAAAGTGATTGGCGCGGACGGCGTGATTTCCGATATTTTGGGCGGCGGAACGGTTCTAAGTTACACCCTTTCGGGCAGCGGATACGGACACGGCGTCGGCATGAGTCAGTACGGCGCAAACGGCATGGCAAAAGCCGGGTTTACGTATGATCAGATTATAAAGCATTATTACACAGGCGTGGAGCTTACGCAATAGACAAAGGAGAAAAGAATGGAAACAGGCTATCGATTATCCGATTACGATTATGATTTGCCCGAGCGGCTGATTGCACAAACACCGCTTAAGGACAGAAGCGCGTCGCGGCTGATGGTGTTAAACCGCGCAGATAAAAGCATTTCGCACAGGCATTTTTCGGACGTTTTGGAGTATTTAAATCCGGGCGACTGTTTGGTTTTAAACGACACAAAAGTAATTCCCGCGCGCCTTTACGGCGAAAAAGAACACACCGGCGGGCACATTGAAATTGTTTTGTTAAAACGTCTTTCGGACGTGCGCTGGGAGGTTATGACCCGCCCCGGAAAAAAGGCAAAAATCGGCGCTAGGTTTGTGTTTGGCGGCGGCGAATTAAGGTGCGAGGTGGACGGCATTACAGAGGGAGGACTCCGAACGGTTCGCTTTGAGTTTGACGGCGTTTTTGAAGAGGTGCTGGACAGGCTTGGACAAATGCCCCTGCCGCCTTATATTACCGAAAAATTAGAAGACAAGAACCGCTATCAAACGGTGTATGCCAAAAACAGCGGTTCGGCGGCAGCGCCCACGGCGGGGCTGCATTTTACCCAAGAATTGCTTCAAAAAATCAAGGAAAAAGGCGTGCGCATTGCGTATCTTACGCTGCATGTGGGCTTAGGCACATTCCGCCCCGTTAAGGTGAAGGACATAACGACCCATAAAATGCACAGCGAGTTTTACGTAATCAGTGAGGAAACGGCAAAAATTATAAACGAAACAAAAAAGAGCGGCGGCAGAATTGTCGCGGTCGGCACCACTTCGACCCGCACGCTTGAAACGGCGGCGGACGAAAACGGCTTTGTTTCCGCGTGCCAGGGGTGGACGGATATTTTTATCTACCCGGGCTATACATTCAAAGCGGTAGACTCGCTGATTACCAATTTCCATTTGCCGGAATCCACGCTGATTATGCTGGTCAGCGCCCTTTATAACAGGGAAGAGATTTTAAAGGCATACCGCGAGGCGGTAAAAGAGGAATATCGGTTCTTTTCGTTTGGCGATGCCATGATGATTATATAAAAAACGGCGATTATTCGCCGCTTTTTTCTTTCAACTTTTAAATATACCCCCGCCGAAAACGGCGGGGGTTATTGTTTATTATTACTGCAGCTTTAAACGTGTTGATAAAGTCGGCATGCTCAAAAAACGGCATTTTTATAATTCGTTTTCCCAATTAAAATTTTCTTTTCCTGCGCCAAGTTCAAAATGGTATTTGACAATGCCCAGGTCAACCTTGCTGTATGGTGCAAGTCCGGCTTTCGCTCGAACAGTATTTCCGTTTAACGAAAACTTAAATTTTTGCTGATTGACAGCGGTAGGTGCAAGCAAAGCGGCGTCAATGCCCCGCTCAAACCATTCGGGAGCATTTTCCGCCGAATCGAAAACTTCACTTTTAGGCTTTGATTTATGCGCTGTGCCTTGTGTGTTGCTGTAGCCGATTGAGATAACAAGACACAATTTTTCTCCGTCCGAAACCGTAAAGGCACTTTTCACTTTTTTGTACGTCAATGCAACCCAGCAGGTATTTAGCCCGAGTGCTTGCGCATATAAAACAACTTTTTCACCGTAATATCCGCACTTTTCAGCTAATGCTTTTCCTTTTTTACCGACAACGGCGATATAATTCTTTACGTTCTTAAAATTCCCGTAATGCGCCATAAACCCGTCAAATGCGCTCGGTTCATTTAACACAAGCTGCATATGAAGTCCGCTTTCACTGTTGCAGGCTTCAATAAATTTCTGCAAATCTTCTTTTACTTGCCCCTCAATTTTTTTGTCCGTATAGGAACGCACGCTGTGGCGCTCTTTCATTGCCTGTAATAAGTCCATACTGTTTTCCTCCTATAAAATCTTCACCGCTTCTGTCCGGTACATTTTTCATTATTTTTTGGATGTCTGAAAAAAGCGTTATTAAATTTTCAATTTCTTTTGCCGCCGGGTCCAGATAATAATAGATACAAGTTCCTTCTTTCCTCGTTTTCACAACACCTGCATCTTTTAATATCTGCATATGGTGAGATACTGCCGGTCTTGATAAATTGGTATTCTTGGCAATATCTATAACGCGGTTTCCGCTGCAGCTGCCGTTTATCATTACAATGAGCAAATGCTGCCTTGTTTCATCGCCTATGGCTGTCAGTAATTTTTTGCAAGCTGAAAATTCTTTTTTAAGCCGCTTTATATCATCAACCGTATTGTCCGCCTCCTTTGTTCAAACAGTTAAACGCTTATATTATATCGCAAAAATTATAAAAAAGACACTCTGTAAAGAAAATCGAGACAGATAAAATTGATTGGCGGGAATATAAAGAGAAAAACACGCAAACCACCAAAAAGGATGTGCGTGTTTTTCTTTTATGCATTCTGCACCCACCGTTTTTTTTTGGGGGGCTGCAGTTTATTGCTGCTGCGGCTGGGTGTGATCCTGATTTTCAGATGTGGTCTGTGTCGGCTCTTCCTCGGTTGGCAGCACGGTGGTGTGCTGTGCGTCCGTTTCGTTTTCAGACGGCGGAAGTTTGCCGTTTACAAACGCGCCGTTGCCATGCACCGTGCAGGTTCTCGTCGATGCGGGGAATACCGGCATAATGCGCTCTTCCAAAAGGTCTGGCGGGCACTGGGGCGAGGCAACCATGCCGCTTTCCTTGTCCACTTGCACCTTTTTGTGTGCGGTGCAGGTTGCGGTCGGTGCAGAGCCTGCGCTCATGTGCTGCGTTACCGCGCGCGAACCGCGGTAATCGTGTTCGCAAAGGCTGCCCGCAAGCATGCCCGAATCCAGGCAAATGCGCGCAGACGTCATGCCTTTCGGTGAATCAAACTTTTTGGCGGGCAAATCTTTATGAACCTCTTTCATAATGGTTTTCCAAAGAATAACCGAGGGATTATCATAGTATCCCGAAACGGTTTTCGGAATATCATAGCCGAACCATACACCGCCCACGTAATAGGGCGTAATGCCCATAAACCAGCGGTCTTTGTAATTGTCCGATGTGCCTGTTTTGCCGGCAATATAGTAGCTTGACGAGAAGTTCGCGCCCGAACCCGTGCCGCCTGTTACAACGCTTCTTAAGCAGTCTAAAATCGAATATGCAGTCGCTTCCGACATGGCAACCGAACTGTCTTTTTTGTTCTCTAAGATTATGTTGCCGTTCATATCGGTAACCTTTGTGTAGGTATACGGTTTGTTATAAACGCCGTTGTTGGCAAATGTCGAATATCCCGCCGTCATTTCCAGAACGGTAACGCCCTTTGTCAAACCGCCGCATGCAAGCGGGGAGAGGGCTTTGTCGCTCGGCGTTAAGCTTGAAAAGTGCAGATTGCTTACCATAAAATTATAAGAATTCTGAATGCCCACTTTTTCAAGTGCTTTAACCGCAATGATGTTGGACGAACCCGCAATGGCGGATTTAACCGAGATGGCGCCCTTGTATTTATTGCCCGAGTTGCGGAACTCATGTCCGTTCGGCGCTTTATAGGGCGCATCAACAAACACGCTTCCGGGTGAGAATTTTTTATACTCAAATCCCGGTGCATAAACCGAAAGCGGTTTGATGGACGAACCGGGCTGGCGCAAACTGTCGGTCGCACGGTTTAAGGTAAACGCGCCCTGGCGCTGACCAAGCTCGCCGCGCATGCCCACAACCGCGCCCGTTTTCGGATTCATAATCACAATTGCCGACTGTTCGGGATTATCGGTGTGGTATGCCGAAAGGTATTTTTTCGGATTGTCATACACCTCTTCGATGGTGTTCTGCACCGAAAGCTCCATGGTGGAATAAATCTGCAGACCGCCGCTGTATACCATGTTGGTCGCAACCGATTCGTTTACGCCCGTTTCTTTCTGCAAATCCGAAATGATTTGCTCTAACATGTAGTCAGTAAAAGAGGATTGTTTATTTTTATTTGTGGAAACTTCGTTGTTTTGAATGTTTAATGTTTCGGTGACCGCACTGTCATGTTCTTCCTGCGTAATCATGCCGAGCTCTAACAT
>CAKSHV010000041.1 GCA_934457515.1 uncultured Clostridia bacterium | reverse complement strand
GGTGGGAACAATAGGGCTCGAACCTATGACCCTCTGCTTGTAAGGCAGATGCTCTCCCAGCTGAGCTATGCTCCCATATGGTAGCGGCGAGTGGACTTGAACCACCGACCTAACGGGTATGAACCGTTTGCTCTAGCCAGCTGAGCTACACCGCCATATGGTATTTTTTTCGCCGATTTCGATTCAGCTTTTATATTATACCCGTTTTCTTATCGTTTGTCAAGTGTTTTTTTAAATTTTTTTATCCAAGTATCCTTGCAGGATATACGTTGCCGCAACCGTGTCCAAAACTTTTTTTCGTTTTTGCCCGCGCACATTCGTTTCGCTTAACGTTCTCGATGCCGCAACGGTGGACAGCCGCTCGTCCCAGAACACAATCGGAACAGCGCACATTTCCTTTAAAATCTCCGCAAAATCGCGGGTTGCCTTGGTGCGGAATCCCTCCGAACCGTCCATGTTTTTCGGAAGGCCGATAACAATGGTTTCCGCGTTGTATTCGCTGGCTAACTTTGTGATTGCCTCCGCCACCTTTTTCGGGTCTTTTTCCGAAATGGTGGAAAGTCCCTGTGCCGTCCAGCCCATCGGGTCGGACACCGCGGTGCCGGTGCGCGCTTCGCCGTAGTCAATACCGAGTATTCGCATGAATTACACCTCTCCTTTTTCCAAAAGGGACACTGCCATTGCCCCGTTTTTCAAAGCGTTTTCCTTTAAGATTTTTGTGGTTTTTGCCAACTTTTCTTTTATTTCATCGTGGTGGGACAAAATGCCCGCGCACAAAGCGTATAGCCTGTCTGCCGTGCATTTTTCATAGGAAATCAGGCTGTTTTCCTGCCCCAGCATGGCAACGCAGCCCAAAATTTTCGGGTCGTATATAATGCCCACGCTCGGCGTGCCGACAGCTGCCGCATATAAAAGGGTGTGCAGACGCATGCCGATAACCGCTTTGCAGCAGCCGCAAAACGCCATAAGGTCGCTGTAATTATATCGGTTTTTCAGAACATAGCCTTTTGTTTTCATTTGCGCCAAAGCTTTTCGGCAGATTTCTTCGTCCTCCGGCATTTGCATGGGAATAAACACCGGGATTAAACCGTATTCGGTCTGCAAACGGTCGGCACATTCCGCTGCGGCTTTGGAAAGAGAGCTGTCATTTGTCCAGTGGCGCAAAGAAATGCCGATGTATTCGCCATTCGGCAAATTTTCGTTTTCAATCAGCCCTTTTGCCGATTCGGCGGGCGGAAGCGCCAGCGCGGGGTCGGCGGTTAAATACACATTTTTCTCGTTTGAAATGCCAAGCGTTTTTAAAAGTTCAAGCGATTTTTCATCGCGCAGAGTAATTAAATCCGCGTTTTCCAACGCGTGCCGCGCAATTTTCAGATTGTGTTTTCTCACAAGCGGGCCGATGCCGTTGGAATAAATGAACGTTTTCAGTCCATGCCGCTTGGCATAAGACAGAACCCACGAGTAATACAAAAGGGACTTCGTGCTGGTTACGTCCTGAATTAGGCTGCCGCCGCCGCTGATTAAAACCGAGGCGTTTTTGATGGCGCGGCGTGCTTTAAAAAAGTTAAACCGATTGACGGCGTGCACGCCGTGCACAGCCTCTGTTTCGTTCGGATTGGCGGAAAGCACCGTAAACCGCGCCTTGGGCAGAAAAGTCCTGATTTGGGATATAATGGCGTGCAGCAGCGCGTCGTCGCCGCTGTTTTTGTGACCGTAATACCCCGAAACCACAAAATCCTTGTGCTTGTTTCCGTTTTTTATAATTTCCTTGTACACATCTAAATTGTCCTGCACCATGCGGTCAACCGAATAGTGATTTAAAACCGTTTCCTTGCCGAACGCGCCGAGATTTTTAAGCGTTTTTTCGTCTGCGCGCAAAAGGGTGAGAAGGTCTTTTGTTAAGCGTTCGGGCGAGGACTGTTCCATGCCGCGGCAGCAGAAATTGGTTTTGAATGCGTTTTCAACCGAATTTTCGTCAAAAATGCCCAAATAGCCCTCGTTGCCCGCAATAATTGCCGGCACACCGCCGCACATCGCCTCCAAAGCGGAACGGGAAACCGCCACAACGAAATCCGCAGCGGACACAAAACGGTTGATGTCGGTGCGCGGACCCGTGCAGAAAATAACGGACTTGCCGAGCTTTTTGTTCATCTCGTCCGCCTCGGCTTTTACCGCATTAAAATCGTTGCCGCCGCCGACCAGAACGATTTCAATATCCTCTTGCTGTAAAAGGGCGGGCGCGGATGCGATTAAATGGTGCGCAAGCAGACTGCGGTCTTTGTCCATACGGCTGATGGACACAATTTTTCGCTTTGTTTCGGAAAGATGAAATTCAGACAGAACCGTTTCATCTTTCGGAATGCCGAATTTTTCCTCCGGAATACCGTTTATAGTAACGGTAATGTCCTGCGGGAGCGTTTTGTAATTTTCAACCAAATATTTTTTAATGTCCTCCGAAACCGCAATGGTGCGGTAACCCCAGTTGGTTAACAGCTTTAAGGCGGGGGTTACTTCAAACACCCAGTGGGCGGTGGTGACAAAATTAAATTTTTGAAATTTGCACAAAATGCCCAGCAAAAACGAGGGAATGCGCGCGTGGCCGTGTACCACGTCCGGCCTTTCGGTGCGGATAATGCGGGACAGGACAAACAGCGCCTTTGCCATGCGCGGAATACTTCTGGCATTTAAAGGCACTTTATAGTGTTTAACGCCCTCTTTTTCAAGTTCTTTTACGTATGCGCCGCCGTTTGAGGCAATTAAAACCTCAACGCCTTTGCGCTTTAATCCGAGCGCCAGCTCCAAAACATGCGTTTCCGCGCCGCCGATGTCCATTCCCATTAAAACCAATAATGCCTTCATGTGCGTTTTCTTCCCCTTTTTTGACCTGTTTTCTCTATTTTAACACATTTTAGCACCGTTTACAATATTTAATATTTACTTTTTGGTTTGTTTCATGTATAATTGTATAAAGAAAGGATGAAAAAACATGAAACGAGCAGCAGCGATTTTCCTAAGCGCGGCGCTTTTGTGTTCGGGCACAGCGGCGCAGGCGGAAACTTACTATCAGACAAAAGAGGTGCAGGCGCTTACAAACGGCGTTACACACACCTATATTAATCAATATACCCATTCCGGTTGGCAGAAAATTCACGTGGTGGAGGCAGACCTTACGGCGCCCTTCGTTTCGGCGGGCATTTTAACTCATAAAAACGGACTGGGCTATGCGGCAAACGTGCAAACTTTAGCGAAAGACGCGGGCAGCTTAGCCGCCGTCAATTCCGACTTTTTTGCGCGCAACGCCTGGGACAAGGCGAGCGTTATCGGGCTTGTGGCGGAGGACGGCAAGGTGCTTTCCGATGTGAGCAGCGAGATAAACGGCGCGGCAATCGGGTTTGATGCGGATAACAACGTAATCATGGACTACGTGACCACCACGGCGGTCTTTACGGCGGCAAACGGCAATTCCATTCCGATTCATTCGGTGAACAAATACGATTCTTTAAAAGAGCCCGCGGTGTATACCAATGCGTTTTCACCCGTTACGGGGGGTTCGTACAACAACGTGCTTGAAGTTGTGGTCATTGACGGGGTTGTGACCGAAATGCGCCGCAATATGGACGGGGTTGAACTTCCCGACAACGGCTATGTTATCCGCCATTTAACCGAATACAACACATTTTTGTGGGAAAATGTGCAGGTGGGCGACAAGGTGACGCTGACGGTTGATACAAGCGTGGACATCAGCAAAATCAAAAGCGCGTGCGGCGGCGGAACACTTTTGATTGAGAACGGGCAGAAGCATAAAATTACCCACACTGTGGGCGGCACCAATCCGCGAACCTTTGCGGGGTGCGACAAAAGCCGCAAAAAACTGTTTTTGGTGACGGTGGACGGCAGAAAAGGCGACGCGGCGGGAATGACCATGAGCGAAATGCAGGATTTGGCGCTGTCGCTCGGCATGGACACTGCCATTAATTTAGACGGCGGCGGCTCGACCACCATGGTTCTAAAAGACCCAAAAACGGGCAGTTTTGATGTGGTAAACACACCGTCGGACGGCGGACTCCGCCCCGTGCCCATGGGGCTTCAGATTCGGTCGGACGCGCCGAAAGGCACGGCAAAAACCTTGGTTTTGAAAACCGATGACCAAAAGATGTTTTTGGGCTCGACCCGCACAATTACAGTTGATTCTGCCTTAGATGAATACGGAAATGTGTGCGACATTCCGCAGGGCGATTTGGTTTTAAGTTCTGACGGCGGCACGGTTTCCGGCAATGTGTTTAAGGCAGAGAAAAGCGGGAAAATAACCGTTTCGGCGTCTGTCGGCGGCGCGGCGGGCAGCGTGGAATTCGAGGTTTTGGACGCACCGAAAACCCTGTATGCAAAGCCCATGTCGGTTTATAAAGACCAGGATTTTGTGCTATACGGCAGGGATAAAAACGGATATGAAGCAATTTTAAATCGGTCGGACTGCACCGAGGAGGATTTCGGCAAATATAAAATCTACCGTTTCGGCGATGCCGAGGGCGCGGTTTATTTTAATGAAGGCAATACCGATACGTTTGAAGGGCAAAACGGCACAGCAAGCGCCTATCCGTCGGACACGGCATCGGCAAGCTATCAGATGACAAATGAGGTAAGCGTAAGCGGCAATCTTGGCGGCAAGCTTTCCTATTCCTTTAAAAAAGGCGCGGCAACCCAGGCGGTATATTTGAATTTTTCAAACGCAAAGGCGGTTCCGCAGGCGGCAACCCATTTCGGCGTTTGGGTATATGCCCCGTCCGAATCGTATCAGTGGCTTCGCGCCGAGGGAACGGACGGAAACGGCAAAACGGTGCGCCTGACCTTATCTGGCAGTCTTGAATTTTCGGGCTGGCAGTATTTAACCGCGCCGATTCCAAGCGGCATGAAAACGCTTGACCGCCTGTATGTGGTGCAGAACGACAAAAAGGTTGCGTGCGATTCTTATTTGGTGTTTGACAATGCGGAATTTTTGACGGAAAATCAGTCTCTTCCCGTGTATCGGTCGGTTTCCACCGTGAAAAAAGCGGAAAACAGCGCTTTTACGATGACCGTGACGGGCGAAAAAGCGGCGCGCGACACCTTATTTTCCCGCCTGTATGACGCAGAGCTTGCAAAGAATTTAGCGGCACAGGGCGCGGACTTGTATGCTGCATTGGGCGCAAAAACCGATAAAGAAATCGGGGCGGAAAAATTCCAAACCTTTGAAAAAGGGGAGAACGGCGCCGTTATTCTTGCGGCAAACGAAAAAGGTATCACGGGGGCGGACAGCAGCCAGTGGAGTCGCTTAAAAGCGTTCCTGGCGGGGGCGCACAAAAATGTGTTTATCCTGCTTCCGGCAAATCCCGACTCGCTTCCGAACCGTCAGGGCGAGGCTTTAAAGGGCATTTTAAGCGAGCATGAGAATGAAAAGAACATCTTTTTGTTCGTGCCGGGTGCGGCAAACCAAACGGAGAAAAAAGACGGAATTACCTATGTTTCGGTGTCGGGCTTAAAATTTACAAGCGGCAGCGTGCTGCTTGACCAGCGGAAATACACCTCGTTTGCACTTGTAACGGTGCAGGACGGCGTGCCGTCGGTGACGTTTGAAAATGTATACTAAAGAATAAACGGAGAGAGAATAATGCTTGATTTTGAAAGTCTTCAAAAACAACTCGGATTTTATACCTGGGGCGTTTCCAAAACGCCCTTTCAGGGCTTTGAATATGCCATATCTTTGGTGTTTAAGCTTTCGGATTATGTGGTGGAAAACATAACCGAGGGCCCTACATATGAGTATTTTCATCATTATCGGACGATTAATGCGGCAATTGACCGCGCGGTGTATCAAATCGGCGTGGAGATTGAGCGGGAGGGGTATACCTATCTTCCCATCGCCGCGTCGCAGACGGTCGGCGGGCACGCGTCCATGCGCGGGCTTTTTTCGCACAAGCAGGCGGCAGCGCGGGCCGGGTTGGGCGTTATCGGCAGAAACGCGCTGTTTATCGCAAACGGAATCGGTCCGAAAGTACGCTTAGGCACAATTTTTACAAACATGCCCTTTGAAAATGCGAAAGAAGAAACGCCCAAAGGGTGCATGGGCTGCGGCAAGTGCGCCGCGGTTTGTCCGTCGGGTGCGATTTATAATGTTGATTTTGACCCCGAGCACCCGGAGAAAGATTTGTTAAACCGCATGGTTTGCTCGGATTATATGAAAAAGGCGTATCAGCACATCGGGCGCGGCTCGGTTTGCGGAATATGCATGGCAAACTGCCCGCAAAAATAGAGGGAATGTAAAAAACGTCCAGACTGCAACTTTTTAATAAAAGGGAGTTTGAGGGAAATTCCCTCAAAACTAAAAATCACCAAAAATCAGGATACGTGTCTGTTTTTTTGCTTCTTGCAAGGGTTGGATTTTCGGATCTTTGATACCGAAAATCCGCGCGAGCGTAAACCCTTGAATCAAAGAGAATGCGAGTGGAACGAGCTTTCTCTTTGAAATTGTGAAAAAAGTTTTTCACAATTTTCATAATTTTTGCATACTTGCGTGGTATACTTTTAAACAAAGGAAAGGGGGAGCAATCATGAGCAAAATTCTGATTGTGGACGACGAGGAGAGAATCCGCGACATTATCAAGGAATATTTAGCCTTTGAAGGCTTTGATTATGCCGAGGCATCGGACGGGGTGCAGGCTGTGAACATGGCAAAGGAAACACCGTTTGATTTAATTATTTTAGATATTATGATGCCCAAAGTGGACGGATTTACGGCGCTGCGCGAAATCCGAAAATTTTCACAGGTGCCGGTTATCATGCTCAGTGCCCGCGGCGAAGAGTATGACAAGCTGTTCGGCTTTGAAATGGGGGTAGACGACTACATCACAAAGCCGTTCAGCCCGAAAGAAATCGTTGCGCGCATTAAAGCCATTTTAAAACGCAGCGGCAAAACCGATGAAGAGGGGCGCAAAATCATTAAAATCAAAGGTCTTGAGATTGATGAAGACAGCCGCCGCGTGACGGTGGACGGCGTGCCTGCAAATTTAACGCCCAAAGAGTTCGACATTTTGGTGTATATGGCAAAAAACAAGGGCGTTGTGCTGTCACGTGAGAAAATTTTGGAGAAAATCTGGGGCTATGAGTTCTTCGGCGAGGACAGAACGGTAGACACCCACATTAAAATGCTGAGAAACAGCATCGGTCCGTACCGCAATTTAATCAAAACGGTGTGGAGCATTGGCTATAAGCTGGAGGAAGACGATGAAAATGAAAAAAATCAGAACTAAAATCTGCTTTTTCATGCTGCTTTTGGTTTTAATTATTTTGTTCGTTGTCTGGCTTTTGCAGGTAACATTTTTGCAGGACTTGTATGAATATTACAAGGCGGAAGACGTGAAACAGATTCAAGCCGAAATGGTAGAAAAATTCAACGAGCAGGACGTGCAGGACGCATACCGCTCCATTTGGGAAATGGCACAGGAAAACGAGCTGTATGTGGCAATTTACGACAGCAATAAAAAAGCGGTCATGACGCCGTTTATGTTTATGAACATCAATCCGCACGTTTTTCGGTTCGACGCTTCCATGTTTGAAAATTATCAGGATATATTGGACAAGGCGGTGAGCGATATCCGCCGCTCAGGTTCGGGCGATTATGTGTACTACAGCAAGCAAAAGGACGGCTATGTGCAGCGCAACAACTATGTTGTGGTGGTCAGCAAAATCGAGGCGGCAGACGGCGAGTATTACATTTTAACCCGTGCGCCTCTTGCGCCCGTTAAAGCAACAACCGATATCATCAAGCGGAATTACGGCATGATTTTAATTGTGGGCTTTCTGCTTGCCGCCGTTACGGCATTTTTGCTTTCCGAATATATTTCCCGCCCCATCCGTGCGCTTTCCAAAGGCGCAAAAGCGGTGGCAAGCGGCGATTTGGAGTATTTTATTCCCGAAAAAGAGGGAAACGGCGAGATGGGCATGCTGATTCACGATTTTAACTGCATGACGCAGGAGCTTTCCAAGGTGGACAATTTAAGAAAAGATTTAATTGCCAACGTTTCGCACGAGCTGCGCACACCGCTGACCATGATTAAAGGCTATGCGGAAACCATCCGCGATTTAACGGGGGACAATCCCGAAAAGCGAAACAAGCAGTTAGACATTATTGTAGAAGAGTCCGACCGTTTGACCCTTTTAATCCGCGATATTTTGGATTTGTCGCAGCTGCAGGCGGGCAAAACGCCCTTTAAACAGGACTTAATCTGCTTTTCGGACACGGTTAAGCGTATTGCAAACCGCTATGACTATTTTAAGGACAAGGGCTATAAAATTTCGGTTGACGTGGCGGACAATGTGTATGTAACGGGCGACGAGGACCGCTTGGAGCAGGTAATTTATAATTTGGTGGACAACGCCATTAACCACAGCGGAGACGAGCAAAAGGTAGACATTTGCTTAACGGGCGGCACGAAACCGCGCCTTTCGATAACCAATTCGGGCGAGCCCATTTCGGCGGACGATTTGCCCTATATCTGGGACAGATTTTATCACATGGACAAGTCGGGCAAGCGGCGCGTGACAGGCACGGGCATCGGGCTTTCCATTGTTCGCGAGGTTTTGGAGATTCATGGCTTTGCCTACGGCGTTTCGAGTGACGAAAACGGCACCGTTTTCTGGTTTGAACCTTACGAAAAGAAATGATAAAAAGCATGCCGGCTATGCCGGCATGCTTTTTTTATAGCGGCGATGTGCACATCGCCCCGCGTTACAGCGACATGAAAAACACAATTAAAATAATAACGGGTGCGGCATAGCGCAGAACAAACAAAAATGCTTTTTCAAACCGAAACGCTTTTTTGTGTCCGTTGGTAATTTCATTTATAAGCAGCCTTTTATCCCACACATAGCCCGTGAAAATGCACAAAAGCAGCGCGCTTGCGGGCATGAAATATTTGTCGGTCAGCACCGTTAAAAACGTAAAAAACGGATATCCCGCTATGGTATACGG
>CAKSHV010000040.1 GCA_934457515.1 uncultured Clostridia bacterium | reverse complement strand
CATGGAAGGTTCAAACGTTTTTACAACCTGTTTTTCGCCAATCACTTTTTCGGCGGCAGTCTGCATTTTTTTAACCAGTTTAGCGTCGTTTATAAGAGGAGGGTAGAGGAACTCAATTTCGGTTCGTTGTGTAATGCCGAAGTGACCCGCAACATTTTCGGCGATTTCGCGGATTTCGCTTGCAATTTTGCAGCGCATATCTCCGTTAAACGTTCTGAAACTGCCGCTTAGGCGTATTTCAGACGGCATAACATTCGGTGCGTCACCCGCCTGAAACGAACAAAGGGTTACAACCGATTTTGGATACTTTAGCTTTGAAAGCCGTTCTTTAAACTGCAAACCGACCGCAATTAAATCGTCGTTTTGTTCGGGCGTGGCGCAGTGTCCGCCCTTTCCTTTAAATGTAACATAAAAATTATCGGGCGATGCCATCAGCGGTCCGGGCGCACAAATAATTTTTCCGCATTCCAGCTCGGGACGGACGTGGAGTCCCACGCAGCAATCCGCGTGCGGATTTTCCAAAATGCCTTCCTGAATCATGGGCAGCGCACCGCCGGTTGTTTCCTCCGCCGGCTGGAAAACGAATTTCACGTTTCCTTTTAATGAATCTTTCTTTTCCGCAAGCAATTCCGCAGCCATCAAAACAACCGTCATGTGAACATCGTGTCCGCAGGCATGCATAACGCCTTCGTTTTGAGATTTATATTCGCAATCGTTTTTTTCTAAAATCGGCAGCGCGTCCATATCTGCCCGCAAAACAACAGTTTTTCCTTTTTTGCCGCCCTCAAGCACGCCCATAACGCCCGTTTTGGCAATTTTGGATGTTACGGGAACAGAAAGGGAAGCTAGCATGTCGCATATTCGTTTTGCGGTTTCGGTTTCCTGAAAGGAAAGCTCGGGGTGCATGTGAAAATCGTGCCGAACATTTATATAATCATACTTCAAGTTCAATCACTCCTTATTGATTTCTATTGTAACATAAATCTTTATTTTTTTCAACACCATATAAAATAAAACAATTATACTATAAAGCAGGAAAGAAAAATTTTAAGATTGAAGCAGACAAGCAGTTTATCTTATATGTTTGGAATACGCAAGTATAAAACAGGTGAGTGGTTTAAATTTTAAAATTAATTTTTTTAGAAAAGTTAGTAATCCATTTAAATTTTTTTCGTTTTAACAACAATTATTGTTTCAGACTTTAAAAACGAATCAAAACCTTGAATTTAAGTCAAAATTGAAATTATTTTAAAAATAGGCATGCTGTAGAATCGCACAGAAATTTTTAAATTGAACAGAGTATCGTTTTTAAAATTTCTGTAAGAAAAAAATTTTAGAATCCAGGCGGAATTTTTTTAAAAGGAAAAAATAAAGGTTTAAAATGTTTAATAATTAAATGATTTATTTGTTATCTATTTGGCAAGGAAAATATGCCGAAAACGAAACAGAGCGCAAACTCATGTAAATAGCCCCAAAATAGACAAAAAATAAAAAGAGGACAGGGCTTGACAAGTCCTTTAAAAAATGATATAATTATACAAAATAAACATTTTGTATAATTTAGGGGAGAAAAACATGGAATTTAGAATCAACGACCAGCCGTTTATCTCTCGCGAATTTTTAATGTACATGCAGTCCGTTAAAGGAAAATCCATCAGCACGGTTAAAGAATACGCGCTCGACCTGCATGTGTTCTTTCAGTTTATGAAAAATTATAAGCAGCCAGGCTCTGTGCCAGATGATTTAACCGAAACCGATATTTCGGATTTAAACTATGCTTTTGCTGATTTAATATCTCTTGTGGACCTTTATGCCTATCTTACTTATATGGCAGAATCCCGCGGCAACACCGCTTCAACGCGTGCACGCAAGGTTGCCTGCCTTCGAAGCTATTTTAAATACATGTCATCAAAAGCCGGATACATTAAGGATAACCCTGCAAAAGAGCTGGATTCGCCCAAATTAAAGCAGGCGCTGCCGAAATATTTGAATTTAGATGAATCCAAAGAACTCTTAAGCGCGGTAGACGGAGAAAATAAATACCGCGACTATGCCATTTTAACTTTGTTTTTAAACTGCGGTCTGCGCCTTTCGGAGCTTGTGAATATCAATTTAAACGATTTTAAAGACGATATTTTAATCGTAACCGGTAAAGGAAATAAAGAACGCGTTATATACTTAAATGATGCGTGCCTGTCGGCTGTTCGGAACTATCTGCGCGTTCGTCCGAACGACGGCGTTGTGGACAAAAAAGCGCTGTTTTTAAGCAATCGCGGCACAAGAATCAGCAACAAAACCGTGCAGTGGTTAGTTAAAAAATATATTAAGACCGCAGGACTTGACGAAACCAAGTATTCGGTGCACAAACTGCGCCATACCGCGGCAACTTTAATGTATAAATACGCACACACGGATTTGAGAACACTGCAGGAAATTTTAGGACACAATCAGCTTGCGACAACACAGATTTACACCCACGTTGATGATGAGCAGCGCCGAAACGCCGTGAAAAATAACCCTTTAAGTGAAATTACGGAGGAATGACCCCTACTCTATCTAAAAAAGCGTGCCATATTTGGCACGCTTTTACTCATATTTTAAACAAAAAATTATTTATTAATTCCTTAAATAAATGTCCGTAAGTGAGTTTGCTGACCGAATTCAGCGCGACAAGAGGCACGCGGCCTGTTTCTTTCCCGTTAAACGTGTAAATGATTTCTCCTAATTTTTGCCCTTCTTCAACCGGCGCTTCGACCGTTTCTGTAAGCACTTTTTGTTCTTTTAATAGGTCTTTTTGGTTATTTTCGGTAAGAAGACTGTAGGTTTGCGAGGCTATGGCTGTAACGGCCGGCAGTGTGCCTTTTGTGACCGCTACATCACCTGCTATATCCCCTTTTTGGCACGCGGTTGTCAGGCTGTAATTCTGAAATCCGTAATTTAAAAGGGTTGACGCGTCTGCAAAACGCTCTTTCGAGCTTGGCGCACCCATCACAACAGCAATCAGCTGCACACCGTTGCGCTTTGCGGTTGCGGAAAGGCAGAATCCTGCTTTTGATGTCGAACCCGTTTTCATGCCGTTTGCACCGTCGTAAAACCGAATCAGCTTGTTGGTGTTTGCAAGCTGAAAGGTTCCGTTTCGCAAAGTATCCATCCAAATGGTGGTATAATCAAAAATTTTCGGGTGTTTTAACAGTTCAAAAGTCATAATTGCAACATCGCGCGCACACGAAACGTGTCCGTCTGTGTCCAGTCCGTTGCAGTTTATAAATTTGGTGTTGTTCATGTTCAGCTCGGACGCACGTTTGTTCATTTGCTCAACGAATTTTTCCTGTGTGCCGCACAAGGTTTCGGCAATGGCAATTGCCGCATCGTTGCCCGAGGCAACAGCAATCGATTTCATTAAATCGTCAACGCTGATTTGCTCGCCGGGCGCAAGAAAAACATGCGAACCTTCTTTAATTGCCGCTGTTTCGCTGACCGAAACGATGTCGGTTGTCTTTAATTTTCCGCTGTCAATTGCCTCGATTGCCAAAAGCATGGTCATAATTTTTGTAATGGACGCCGGCGGCAACTGCTCATCTGCATTGTTTTCTAAGAGTACGTTGCCGCTTTGCCCGTCCATCAGTATGTATGATTTTGAAGTGAGTTCATCTATTCCTTTTGCAAGCGCCGCGGTTGGCAGTAAAAAGCAATAAATAAGTAAAATTGCAATAAAACGCTTCAAAAAAGCACCTCCTCATATTTCAGAAATATGAAAAGGCGCTTATTTTTATTCGAATTTTTGAAATTTTGCGCGCGGATGCGCCTTGTTATATGCATCACGCAATCGGTCTTTGGTAAGTTCCGCATAAATCAGTGTGGACGACAGCGCCGTGTGCCCCATAAGTTCTTGCACGATTTTAACGTCCGCACCGTTTTCAATTAAGTGCGCAGCAAAGGAATTCCTTAAAATTTGGGGCGAAACATCTTTTTCTATGCCCGACTGTGCAGTGTATTTCTTCATCATTTTCCAAACACCCTGACGTGTCAGCTGTCTGCCGCCTGTGTTTGTAAAAAGATACACGTCTTTTTCCTTGTCCGAATGAAAAGGTGACATTTTTATGTATTCCTCAAGTGCTTCGGATGAAAACGAGCCGAACGGAATGATTCTGTCGGTACAGGAAATGGTTCTTTTTGTAAAGTCAACGTCTGAAAATTTTAGCTGAATCAGCTCCGAAACACGGATTCCCGTTGCATATAAAAGTTCTAAAATGGCACGGTCGCGGTAGCCTTTGTAATTTGTGCATTTCGGCTGCGACAAAAGGGTCTGCACCTCACGGACAGACAATATGCCCGGCATAACGCGCGCGGGTTTTGGCGTTTCCACGCCCAAAAGCGGGTTGTTTTTTGATTTGCCGGTTGTCATTAAATACTGGTGAAAGCCACGCATGGAAGAAAGTGCACGTGCAATGGACGACGCCGATTTTCCGTTTGATGCTAAGTAGTTTTCATAGGCAAAAATGGTTTTCTTACGAACGGTATCTAAGGTTAAATTCTGCATGGAAAGATAGGAAAAATAATCGTTTAAATCCTTTTTATAAGCCGAAAGCGTGCTTTCGGACAGTTTTTTATTCTTTTTTAGATAGTCCAAATATTTTTTTGCTTTATCCTGCATGTTTTTCACCTGCATTTATTCAAAATTTAACAATATATCCTTCGTAAAGCGCTGCGAGAAAGACAAGAAGAAGGCACAGCAACAAGCAAATTGTAAGGTGCATGACAGACTTTCCGAAATTTCCGCGGAATCCGCTTCGCACGACCGACGAAAACAAATTGCCCGAAAAACGGAAAACCCGCTCGGATAAAATAATGTCTGCAATAATAACAAGCGCCATATGCGGCAGGTTATACAGCATAAACATAAATTTGCCGTTTTTGATAAGGGTGAGCATTTGCGTTGCGGAAACCGTTAAAATGTAGCCGTTTACGGCAAGTCCTGTTGCGTTAAGCGGAAATCCGAGCAGCGAAAAAGCGTTTAAATACGTGATAAAAAGCATAACGGAGTTTTTTATGAACGCATATTTAAAAACCAAAATCGGTGCCGCTTTTGCGCCTTCGTTTAAAATAAGCGTGCTTTGCCCGCCGTTAAAGTAGCCGATAAGCATGCCCGCAGACATGCAAAGCATGGCAAGAATATAGTAAATGCTGCTTTCACGCGGTTTTGCTCTTCTTCGCTTGCGTATAAAGAAAAACACGATAATCACTCCTTGTCCTTAAAACAATATATGTGAGAACTATCGCGTTTATGAGTCTTTATTTTTGTTATTTGCGCATGCTTTTGGTTTTGTCCACGCAGCGTTCCATGCTTTTTAAAACTGCCTTGTCAAAGCCCTGAACGGCAAGCTCGTTCATAGCGGCAATGGTTGTTCCGCCCGGCGAGCAAACATTGTCAATCAGCTCGCACGGATGCTTTTTCGTCTCTAAAACCATTTTTGCACTGCCCAAAACGGTCTGTGCAGCAATTTCCACAGCTTGTTTTTTTCCTATTCCGTACGACAGAGCACTCTCCGCCATCACTTCAATGAGTTTATATACAATGGCAGGGCTCGAACCCGAAAGCGCGGTTCCTGCCTCTAACAAATCCTCCGCAAGAACAGCTGTTTTGCCGACGCAGTTTAAAATATCACACACCGAGGAAACAAGGGCTTTATCCTCCCCATCCGCAACAAGGGTTATTCCCTCTCCCACCAAGGCGGGCGTGTTTGGCATGGTGCGCACAACACTTGCGTTCGGGAGAATGGATTTTACAAACGAAGTTGTAATACCCGGTGCAACGGTAATTAGTTTTTTAGAGTAATTCAGCTTTGCAAGGGTTTGTAAAACGGAGGGGTATACGTTTGGTTTCACCGTTAAAATTAAAAAATCCGCATTTTCGGCAGCATATTCAATCGATGAACAAAGAGTTGCGCCTTTCACTTCAAACTGTTTTGCTTTGTTTGAATCAAGGTCGTACACATACACATCATATAATTTTGTGCGAAGAAGCCCTAATATAAGCGCTCCGCCCATATTCCCGGTTCCGATAAATGCAATTTTCGTCATTTTAAACAATCCCCTTTACACATTCAGTTCCACTTTAACGCCTAAAATGTCTTTATTTTCTTCCAAAATCGGTTTGATGTATTCCGAAATAAACTCTTCTGTCTGCTGCGGCGCTCTGCCGACGTAATTTTCGGGTTTCATAACCGCCAAAATTTCTTCTTTGGTCAGATTAAAGGATGGGTCGCCCGCGATGCGATCCACCAAATCGTTCTCTTTGCCGAAAACTTTCACCTGCTCGCCCGCTTTCATGGAGTGAACACGGATTTTTTCGTGCAAATCCTGTCTGTTCCCGCCTTTTTTTACAGCGTCCATCATAATATTTTCGGTTGCCATGAATGGCAATTCTTTTAAAATGCGTTGTTTAATGACTTCGGGATAAACAACCAGTCCGTCTACCACGTTGATGTAGGTAGCAAGAATGGCATCGGTCGCCAAAAATGCCTCGGAAACCGAAAGACGTTTGTTTGCAGAATCGTCAAGTGTTCTTTCAAACCACTGAGTAGATGCCGTGATTGCGGGATTTAATGCGTCAACCAGCACAAATCTTGAAAGGGCACAAATACGCTCGGAACGCATGGGATTGCGTTTATACGCCATCGCGGAAGAGCCGATTTGGCTTTTTTCAAACGGTTCTTCAATTTCTTTTAAATGCTGCAGCAAGCGGATGTCGTTTGCAAATTTATAAGCGCTTTGTGCAATGCCGGATAACACATTTAAAATCTGCGAATCGATTTTTCGGGAATAGGTTTGTCCCGAAACCGGGTATACAGCGTCATATCCCATTTGCTTTGCAATGCTTTTGTCAAGCGCTTTTACCTTTTCGGTGTCACCCTCAAAAAGCTCCATAAAGCTTGCCTGGGTTCCCGTTGTGCCTTTCGAGCCCAATAATTTCTTTTTGGAAAGCAGAAATTCCAAATTTTCATAGTCTAAATACAGCTCATGCAGCCAAAGGGATGCACGCTTGCCGACCGTTGTCAGCTGTGCTGCCTGAAAATGTGTAAAGCCGAGAGTCGGCATATCTTTATATTTTAATGCAAAATCCGAAAGAAGCTGCATGGCGGTAACCAATTTTGCTTTAATAAGCTCTAAGCCCTCATACATAATAATAAGGTCCGCATTGTCGCCCACATAGCAAGAGGTTGCGCCCAAATGGATAATGGGCATTGCCTTTTTGCACTGGGTACCAAATGCGTACACATGCGCCATAACGTCATGCCGAACCTCTTTTTCACGGGCGATTGCCACATCATAGTTAATATTTTCCGCATTGCTTTCCATTTCGGCAATCTGTTCGTCCGTAATGTCAAGTCCGAGTTCTTTTTCTGCCTTTGCAAGCGCAATCCAGAGTTTGCGCCAGGTTATAAACTTTTTGTCCTCGGAAAACAGATATTTCATTTCTTTGCTTGCGTATCTTGAGCAAAGCGGGCTTTCATATGTGTTATGCATGATATCTCCTTTCAGCTGTGCGTTTTATGCCTGTTTTAAGAAATTTTCCAATCGGTCAAGACCTTTTTCGATGTTTTCCATCGATGTTGCATACGACCAGCGAACATACCCTTCCGCGCCAAAGCCTTTGCCCGGAACAACAGCGACTTTCGCCTTTTCAAGCAAGAGTTCTGCAAATTCATCGGAAGAGTTGATGGTTTTGCCGTAAAGTGTTTTACCAAAGAGGTCTTTAATGTTCATCATAATATAAAACGCACCGTGCGGCATAATGCAGGACACGCCGTCAATCTTGTTCATACGGTTTACCATATACGCTCTGCGCTCTTCAAAAACGCCGCGCATCATTTCCACATCGTCCTGCGGACCGGTCAGTGCCGCAATGGTTGCAATTTGTGCAATGGAGTTGGGGTTAGAGGCTGTATGCGACTGAATATTTGCCATAATCTTTGCAATTTTGTCGTTTGCAGCGGCATAGCCGATTCTCCACCCCGTCATGGCATAGCTTTTTGAAACGCCGTTTATGGTGATGGTGTGGTCTTTAATCTCTTCGCCGAAAGACGCAATGCTTACGTGCTTCTGACCGTCATATACTAATTTTTCGTATATTTCGTCCGCAACAATAATTAAGTTGTGCTGAACCGCAACTTCGGCAAGCGCTTTTAATTCTTCGCCGGTATACAGCATGCCCGTCGGGTTACAGGGCGAATTTAAAACAAGCGCTTTGGTTTTATCGGTTATCGCATTTCTAAGCTGCTCGGGCGTAATTTTAAAATGATGGGTTTCATCGGTATAGATAAACACCGGAATACCGTCATAAATTTTAACAAGTTCGGGGTAGCTTACCCAAAACGGCGCAGGAATAATCACCTCATCGCCGGGATTTAAAATTGCAGCAAATGCGTTTGCAAGTGAATGTTTTGCGCCGTTGCTTACCACAATCTGCGAAGGTGCATAATCAAGACCGTTGTCCTTTTTAAATTTATCAGAAATCGCCTTGCGCAAAGCAAGTGTGCCTGCTGCGGGCGTGTATTTTGTCTGTCCGTCGCGAATTGCCTGAATTGCCGCCTCTTTAATGTGGTCGGGCGTGTCAAAATCAGGTTCGCCCGCGCCGAAACCGACAACGTCAATGCCTTCCGCTTTCATTTCTTTATATTTCGCGTCAATCGATAATGTGGGTGACGGCGAAATTGCCATGTTTTTGCTTGAAAGTACCATTGTCTATCTTCCTCCGTTTCCTCACTCTATTGTATAACAAAATCGGAAAAAATGCAAGTTGTTTTTTAAATAAATTCAGAAAAACATGGAATTTAGCCATCTTTTTCCGTTGTTTTGAAAGATTTTTGCAATTAAATCATCGCTAAAATGATTTTTTTGCATTTCCTCAATTAAAAATGGAAGCTTTGATATGTTCTCTAAACCGCGCGGCGTGGTGTCAATTCCGTCAAAATCACAACCGAGCATAATGTTGTTTTCTGCACCCAAAGACAAAAAATGGTCAATAT
>CAKSHV010000039.1 GCA_934457515.1 uncultured Clostridia bacterium | reverse complement strand
AAAGGGATAAAAGGTATATAATTAATCTATTATATAAGTAATTATTATATAAAAATTTCATTAAAAGAGGAGAGTTTTACTATGGAACATGATGAACTTCAGGTATTGCGGCATACGGCTTCCCATGTGATGGCACAGGCTGTACTTCGTTTATATCCTAACACAAAATTGGGAATCGGTCCGGCAATCGACACCGGATTTTACTATGATTTTGATACCGAGACTCCTCTGACCACCGATGATTTGGCAAAAATCGAGGCGGAAATGAAAAAAATTGCGAAAGAAAACTTAAAAATTGAGCGATTCGAGCTTCCGCGCGATGAGGCATTGGAACTGATGAAAGACCAGCCTTACAAAGTTGAACTGATTAACGATTTGCCGGAGGATGAGACGATTTCGTTTTACAAACAGGGTGAGTTTACCGATTTGTGCGCAGGTCCGCATTTGGGCTATACCGCAAAAGTAAAGGCATTTAAGCTGTTAAGCGTAACAGGCGCATATTGGCGCGGCAGCGAAAAGAACAAAATGCTGCAGCGTATTTACGCAACGGCATTTGCAACAAAAGACGAATTGAACGCCTATTTAGAACAGCTTGCCGAGGCGCAAAAGCGAGACCACAATAAGCTTGGCCGCGAGCTTCATTTGTTTACAACGGTAGATTCCATCGGTCAGGGACTTCCCATCATGCTGCCGAAGGGCGCAAAAATGATTCAGATTTTGCAGCGCTTTGTGGAGGATACCGAATATAAGCGAGGCTGGCTTTTGACCAAAACGCCGTATATGGCAAAGAGCGACCTTTATAAAATTTCCGGTCACTGGGATCATTATAAAGAGGGCATGTTTGTTATGGGTGACGAGGAGAAAGACAAGGAAGTTTTTGCGCTCCGTCCGATGACATGTCCGTTCCAGTATCAGGCTTATTTAAATGAAATGCGCAGCTACCGCGATTTGCCGCTGCGTTACAATGAAACGTCCACCCTTTTCAGAAATGAGGCGTCGGGCGAAATGCACGGCTTGATTCGTGTCCGTCAGTTTACCATTTCGGAAGGTCATTTGATGTGCCGTCCCGACCAGCTGGAGGACGAATTTAAGGGCTGTCTGGAGCTTGCTATCTATATGCTGAAAACCCTTGGCTTGTATGAAGATGTTTCCTACCGTTTCTCACAGTGGGATCCGAACGACCGTGATAAATACATCGGCACAGAAGAGCAGTGGGACGAAGCACAGAGCACCATGGAGAAGATTTTAAATCACTTGCAGATTCCTTATAAAGTGGGTATCGGCGAGGCTGCTTTCTACGGCCCGAAATTAGACATTCAGATTAAAAACGTGTTCGGCAAAGAGGACACTTTAATTACCATTCAGATTGACCAGATGCTGGCTGAAAAGTTCGGCATGGAATACACCGATTCGGACGGAACGAAGAAGCATCCGTACATCATTCACAGAACGTCTATCGGCTGCTATGAGAGAACCCTTGCACTGTTGATTGAAAAGTATGCGGGCGCATTCCCCACATGGCTGGCACCCGTTCAGGTGAAGGTTATTCCGATTTCCGAAAAGCATGCAGACTATGCGGAAAAAGTTACAAAAGCGCTGCAGGCAAAGGATTTCAGAGTGGAAACCGATTACAGAAACGAAAAAATCGGCTACAAAATCCGCCAGGCGCAGCTTGAAAAAGTGCCCTATATGTTGGTAATGGGCGACAAGGAAATCGAAGAAGGCAAGGTTGCGGTTCGCAGCAGAGAGCAGGGCGACATCGGTACCATGACCTTAGACGAGTTTATGGAAAAAATTTCGGCTGAGCTGATTCACTAAAATTAAGATAAAAGCGGGAACCGTATTATGTGCGGTTCCCGCTTTTTGTATAGAGAAGTGAAGAAAATATGAGCGTTATTTTAAACCGTTTAAATAGGTTTCGACGGTTTTGCCGAGGTCAGTGCCGAAGTTATACATTCTTTGAATGGTATACACATCATTTGTTCTGCCGGTGTACGGGAATTCGAGCGTGGTGGAAAAGGGTGCACCCGCAATATTATAAAAGTAGCCTTTGGCACAGGAGGTGAAATTGCTGTCCTTAAAATTGGTTGTGCCGAGGAACAAAATGGGGTTTTCGCTTTCACTGTTTGCGGTTTGCCGAACCAACAAATCGCTGAACGCCGAAATGGTTTCCGCATCGTCTTCATGATAGTATAAATAGGGCTTGTCGGTTTGCAGCATGGGACAGTGCAAATCCATAAAAAACGGAATGTCAAGCGTTTCGGCAAGCGCTTTGATTGCACGGATTGGGGCGTACAGCCCCTCGTCATAATCACGGTTGTGGTCGTGCGGGATGCGGTCCTTGCCCTGGTCGCCATTCTCAACGCCGTCTATGTCTACCATTGGAATAATATAGAAGCAATAGGTGTCAAAAATGCTGTCGGACATGCCGTCTTTTGAGCAAAGATAATCCACAAGACCCTCTAACATATAAGACGGGGCTGCCTCGCAGCAGTGGTGGCGGGAGGTGAACACAACCGCTTTGGGCGCCGACTTGCTGCCGACCCGAATCAGCGGCACTTCCCGTCCGCCTTCGGAGGTGCAAAGAACACAAACCTCGGCTCTGTCATAGGCGGAAAGGGTGTTTAAATAAGATTGAAGATTACTTAGCTGATAGGGAACGGTCACCGCGAACCAAACGGTTTGCCCGGCTTTAAACGAATAGGTAAACTCTCTTTTATAGGCGCTTTCGGTTAAATAGTCCCAGGTGTTTCCGTTATCGAGCGAATATGCCGCACCCGAGGCGGACAGCACCTGGTCGCAGCCCGAAAGCTTAAAGGTTACGGTTCGCGCCGTTTCACTTGTGGCTTTGAAATTCCAGTAAAACCATGAGTCGCGCGAGGTGTCGCTGCGGTCGGTGGAAACGGAAACAATGTTGTTTTCCTTATTCTTTAAAAGATAGTTGCCGCCGGGGTAGTTTTTGTCTAAAGTAAAGTCTGTCATCATGTTCTCCTTTTCAAGCTTTGTTGTGCAGTCTTTCAGCAACGGTGCTTTTTTTATCAGCTGTGCGTATGATGCGGGCGGGGTGAAGGACAAATCTCTTGTAAGCACAATCGCGTCTAATTTGGCAAAAAAACCGGAGGTGTCTTGCAGTTCGAGTTCCGTTTCTCCGTTTAATTCAACCGTTCCGCCGTCCTCCCAGCTGAACCCGTCGGTGCCGACCTGCCCGAACGTTTTGGTAAGTGTGCTGCCGTTTATTCCTATATTAAAATACCGTGCGGTCGGTCTGTCGGTAAAATTCAGCGAATGAACCCAAACCCTGTACGTCCCTTTTTGTGCGGAAAAAGAGAGCTTTGCGGAGGTTGAGGTGTTCGGACCGCCTGTTACGCCGTACAGCTGAAGATTTTCAAATGCGTTTACGTTTGCCGATTTTGTCCAGCTGCCCAAATCCGAGAAGGATTCGGTAACAATGGTGAACGAATCGGGCTGGCGGGTATCCTGCGCCTGATAGGTTTTGACGGGCAGGCGGGGAATCATGGTTTCGGTGCCGTCCCAAATGTATACGCGTAGGGTTGTGTTTTTCGTGCTGTCGGTTATGGGGATTGTTGCGCAAAGCTCTTTGGTTTCGCCGCTTGCAACCGTTTCTTTTTCGCTCATAACTAAGCCGACCATGGTTTCGTTTTCATACAGCGCACACAAGAGCTTAAAATTTGCTGCCGCGGCATTGTTGGTAACCGTTGCGGTAACTTTGTGCTCGCCCGCCGATATGAAAAATGTATCTTCTTCTTTTTGCAGATTGGTCAGCCGATACGTCGCAAACCGCTTGCCGACAGGCTCGAAGGACACGGTGTCGATGGGAGAAACGCTTGCGTCGCCGAGGGGAATGTATGTAAGCTCAATTTCGTCATTGAATGCAAATTTATATGTGCCGAGCAGGCGGTCGCCCGTTTCTACATAATCGGTATACAAGCTGTCGGTCAACTTGCCGTTTACGTAAAGGTCAATTTTGCCGTCGGCTGCAGGGGCGTTTTTGTGAACGGTTACGGTGTAAAATCCGTCTGCACCGGTTGCCTGCCAGGAGCCGCTGCCCGAAACGGTGGTTTTATTATCGGTCAATGCGCCGGGTGGCGTGTAGGTATCATTCTTTTCGAATTTCACATCTGCCGCGCGCGCCATAGCGCCGCCTGTTACCACAAGACGGAAATATTCGTCATTTGTACCGCTGAAATAGTACGTTCCGACCTTTGTCCAAATGCCGCCGCGGTCGGGTGATACGGTGTTCGGCGCAAGCTCGATTTCGGTTACGGTTTTATTGCCCGCAAAAACCGTTCCGTTCATTTTCATGGGATTTTGGTGGTCTTGATATGCAATATTCCAAAACGAAATGTCATACCAACCGGGAGCGAGGTCGGAGGGGGTATACTGCGCATAGCTTCCGACCGTTCCGCAGTACAGGCTGACGCCCGAAACGGTACTGCCGATGGAATCTGCCATGGTGGCGGGTTTCCAGCTGCCCAACTTTGAAAAGCCCGGGTCGGTGGTTGAAATTCTTTGGTAGGTCACTTTCGGCGGGGTATAGGTGTCATTTTTCTCAAATTTCACGTCTGCTGCCTTTCCGTTATGACCGCTTACGGTCATAACCAGCCGAAAATATTCATCGTTCGAGCCGCTGAAATAGTATGTTCCAACCTTTGTCCAGATGCCGCCGCGGTCGGGCGACACGGTATTCGGCTCAAGTCTGATGTTTGTTACCGTCTTTTTATTGGAATAAACGGTTCCGGTGAGTTTCATGGGGTTTTGATGGTCCTGAAAGGCGATGTTCCAGAACGAAATGTCGTACCAGCCGGGAGATAAATTTTGCGGTATATACTGTGCGTATGCGCCGACCTGACTTGTATACAGGCTGGTTCCGTTTACGGTTTTGCCCGTGGAATCCGCAATGGTGGACTTTGACCAGGTTCCGGAGGTTGAAAAGCCTGAATCGGAAGTTCCGATACGTTCATAAGTTAGCTTTTCTTCTGCTGCCTGTGTAGGTAAGGCTAACGGCAGGAGTAGAATCGCCGATAACAAAAGACATATGATTTTTTGCATAATAACACTCCTTTTTTCCAATCTATAATGTAATCATAGCACAAAAAGGTGCATAATAAAATGTTTTTTCTTATTATAAAATTGACTTTTCTTCTGCAATACTGTATAATAAATCGGGGAGGGACTGTTATGCAGATTTCCAATATCAAAACCATGTGGCCCGAAGAAAAGAATTTTTCACTTTGCCACACAGATGAGTTCGGCGACACGGTTTTTATTTATTTTCACACGCCCGTTGTGCTGCATGCCGCAAGCGGTGATATCGCGGTGCGGGAGGGCAGTGCGGTTTTGTTTGACCGCTATCGCACCCGTAGCTTTACGGCTGTGGGAAACAGCCTTTTCTTACACGACTGGATGCGGATTCGTGAGGATTTAAGCGATTTAATGCGGGTGAGCGGGCTGAAATTTGAAACGGCGTATCACGTGAAAAACGGCCTGTTTATCACTGAAATTATGCAAAAAATTGAAATTGAGCACATGAACTGCCAGCCTTATCATGCCCAAATTTCGGGTGCGCTTGTGAAAGAGCTTTTGTTTAAGCTTGCGCAGACGCAGCAAAATGCCGAAACAGCCTGTGAAATTCCGCCCGAGATGCAAAGCAAGCTGGTGCAGGCACGAAGTGAAATTCACAAAAGCTATTTTGAAAACTGGACCATTCAAAAAATGGCGGAACTGATTCCGGTCAGCCCCGCTTATTTTTACACGCTGTACGAGCGTGCGTTCGGCGTGCCGCCAAAAAAAGATTTGCAAAATATTCGGATTGAACACGCGAAATCACTGCTCGAGCAGCAAAAATACACGGTTAAAGAAATTGCGGAGCAAATCGGCTATGAAAACGAATACTATTTTATCCGCAAGTTTAAAGAGCTGACCGGAAAAACACCGGGCAAGTATAAATAAGAATTGTTTAAAAACATATTGAAATGCGAGCGGATTTGTGGTATACTAATTTAGATAGTGAAAAATGGGAACGTTAGAGAAACGGAAAGGGCTCGGCATGGAAAAAATCAGATTGCAAAAGGTTTTGGCAGACGCGGGACTTGCGTCGCGCAGAAAGGCAGAAGAATGGATTGCGGCGGGAGAGGTTACCGTAAACGGCGCTGTTGCGGAAATCGGTCAGAAGGTTGACCCCATGCACGACGAAATTGTCTGCCGCGGCGAAAAGGTTTCGCATGCGCAAAAGAAAAATGTGTATATCATGCTGTACAAGCCCGAGGGGTGCGTCTGCACGTTAAAAGATCAGTTTGACCGCCCGACCGTTATGGATTTTGTGCAGGATGTGCACGCGCGCATTTTTCCTGTCGGCAGACTGGATTATAACACTGAGGGGCTTTTGCTTTTAACCAACGACGGTGATTTTGCCAACGGCATTACCCACCCGAAAAACAAGGTGGAAAAGACCTATATGGCGCATGTTAAGGGTGGCGAAATGACGTCCGAGCAGCTATCTTTGCTGCGCCGCGGCGTAGATTTGGAGGACGGCAAAACGCTTCCTGCCAAGGTTCGGATAGACACCATTTACAGCAACGGAACGGTTTTACTGGAAATTAAAATCACCGAGGGCAGAAACCGTCAGGTGCGCCGCATGTTAGAGGCGGTAGGGCACCCTGTGCTTGCCTTAAAACGCACTGCAATCGGAAATATCGGCTTAGGGACGCTGCCATATGGCAAATGGAGGCATTTAAATCCGCAGGAAATTAAAAGTTTAAGTGAAAATACGAAAAAACTTTAAAATTTTTAGAGGAAAAAAGAGTTTTATATAGAATATATAGAAATAAGCGGGAATTTTGGAACTTTTGAAAAAGTACCGCGAAAACCGCATACATAATTGTTGTTTTTTTACTGAAAATTTCTTGCAAATCTTTGGGAAATTTTCTGTATTTGTATGTTAAATTTCAAATTTTACCGTTTTAAAAAGACGGTGGAAACGGAGGAAAGACATGGCAGAGAAAAGTAAGACAGAACTGCTTCGTTCCATCAAAGCAAAAGCAAAGAAAACAGACGGAACACAGCAGAAAAACGAAGGCAAGCTGACAGCACGTGAAAGAATTAAGGTGCTGTTTGACGAAGGCACTTTTGTGGAAGTCGGTGCGCTTGTCCGCCAGAAAACGCAGACAATGGAGGACGCACTTAAGGTTTCGACCGAGGGCGTTGTAACCGGTTACGGCTCTGTTGACGGCAGACTGGTATTTGCATATGTGCAGGACGCAACCGTTTTAAACGGTGCGGTAAGCGTTATGCATGCGAAAAAAATTGTTCGCATTATGGAGCTTGCCAAAAAAGCGGGCGCAGTGCTTGTGGGCATTGTTGACTGCGGCGGCGGCGTTTTGGAAGAGGGCATTGACCTTTTGAACGCTTACGGCGACATTATGACAAAGGCTATGGAAATTAAAAGTTCGGTTCCGCAGATTACGGTGGTTGCAGGTTACTGCACCGGTATTTCCGCAATGATTGCACAAATCAGCGATGTGGTTATTATGGCTGAAAAAGGCGCAAAAATGTATTTGCAGGCGGGTCAGTGCTTCGGCATTATTTCCGATGATTTCGGCAGTGCAAAGTCTGCCTTGAAAGACGGCACGGCACATTTAATCGCAGAAACCGACAAGGATGCCATCGAAAAAGCGAAAGACGTTTTGGCGTTCCTGCCCGACAACCTTTTAACCGAGGCGTTTACCGAGGTTTGTGAAGACGACGTGAACCGCGGCTGTGCGGTTGCGGCTTCCATGGCGGAAAGCTTTGATTATGACGTGAAAGCAGTTGTTTCCGATATTGCAGACGCTGAATCCGTTTTGGAATTAAAGAGCGAGTATGCAAAAGAAGCATTTGTTGCTTTTGCACGCATGGATGGCAAAGCGGCTGGCTTTGTTGCAAACAATCCGAAGGAAAACGGCGGTGCGCTTACCGTTGACGCAATGGGCAAAATTGAAGAATTTGTTAACCTTTGCGACGGTATGAACATTCCGGTTGTAACACTGGTTAACACCTGCGGTTATTCATTTGAACCCGCACAGGCCAAAGCTGTTATGGACGGCGCGGTATCTTTAAATGCAGTATACAAGAGCGCAGAGGTTCCGAAAGTAACCGTTATTGCGGGCAAGGCATACGGCAGCGCATACCTGACCATGGGCAACGGCGTTTTGGGCGGCGATGTTGTATTTGCTTTGCCGAACGCAGAAGTTTCGGTTATTAACCCCGCAGGCGGCGCAGACATCTTCTTTACGGACATGATTTCGGGCGCGAAAGACCCGGTAACCGGCCGTAAAAAAGCAGAAGAGAAGTTTAAAGAAATTTATAATAATCCGTATGTTGCGGCTGCAAAGGGCTTGGTTGACGATGTGATTGACCCGGCAGAGCTTCGTCCTGTTCTTGCTACAACGCTGGATATGTTGGCGTCTAAAATGGACATGGAATAACGGATAGAAACGGAGGAATGACAGTATGTCAGCAACATTGACATTTGCGGAAAGAATGCAGAATGCCGGAATCGGTACCGTAATCGGTGTCGGCACCGTGTTCTTGATTCTGATTTTCCTCTGGGGGCTTTTAACTTTAATGCATAAAGTATTCTATCGTCCCGAAAAACCGGCAGCCGAAGTGAAAGAGGCAGCGCCCGTTCAGGAGGCTGCTGTAGCAGCTACGGCGGACGACACGCAGCTTATCGCAGTGTTAACGGCGGCAGTTGCGGCGGTTTTGGACGCGCAGAATATTCAGACAGGCTTTAAAATTAAATCCTTCAGAAGAACAAAGTCTTGAAAATAAAAAATTAAATCGGAAAGGAATTTGTTTATTATGAGAAAGTTTTTAATAAATGTAAACGGCACATCTTATGAAGTTGAGGTTGAAGAAGTAGGCGGCGCAGCACCTGTTGCAGCTCCGGCTCCCGCAGCAGCACCGGCTGCAGCTCCGAAAGCGGCTCCCGCTCCGGCAGCAGTTCCCGCAGGCGGCAAAAAAGTAAATGCGCCCATGCCCGGAACGGTTGTAGATGTTAAGGTTAATGC
>CAKSHV010000038.1 GCA_934457515.1 uncultured Clostridia bacterium | reverse complement strand
ACCATACCACGCAAAGGTCATAAAGCAGTTTGAAATGATTAAAAGCCCGATGGGCAGAACAGCTTGCAGCATAAAAATTCCTCCGATTTTGTGATTATAAATATTAGTATAGCGCAAAATGGCGAAAATTGCAAGAAAAATCCCGCGCATATTTTGCACGGGATTTTTTTAATTCGATTTGTTTTCGCTGAGTACAACCTCTGTGTAGGTGTGATGTACGGCGGGGAGGAAACTGTTTATAAGGTCGGCGGTTTTTATTTTTAAGCTTGCGGTGTTCACGCAAGGGTGGCAGCCGATGGTTTCACCTTTCAAAACATCTTTATCAATCAAAAGGGAAACATTGTTTTCTTTGTCGTTCATAAGCCCCATAACGCTGACCGCGCCGGGCATTATATTTAAAAACTTTTCCATATACTCCGCGCTTGCAAACGAAAGGCGTGCACTTCCGATTTGGTCGGACAGTTCTTTTGTTTTAAACTGTTTGTCGCCCGGCATCATCAAAAGATAGAAATTTGTTTTCTGACGGTTGCACAAAAACAGATTTTTGCACATTTTAACCTGTAAAAAGCGATCAATCTCATCGCAGTCGTCCATGGTTTTTGCTGCGGCATGGTCAACTCTGCCATACGGAATCGAAAGCCTGTCCAATAAGTCGTATACCGCAATCTCTTTTTCTGCGCGGCCTTCTGTACTGTCGGGCCGTCCTTTGTGCAAAACAATGTCCATCTTTTTCTCCCTTAAACGGAATATTTTTCTTTATACTGCTTATATTGTGCCTCAAAACTTTCCACGTGGTGGAAGTTGTGCAGAAATTCATGTGTGTCGAATTTGTCGTCCGCAACCTCAATCAGGCAAACGCCCACATTGGAGCAGTGGTCGGCAATGCGCTCGTAATTGGTTAAAATATCCGAGAAAACAAAGCCGGTTTCTATGGTGCATTCGTTTTTTTGCAGACGTTTAATGTGGCGGTTTTTCAAGGTTGCCTGCAGACCGTCGATTACCTGTTCCAACGGTTCGATTTGCGCCGCTAAGTTCAAATCATTCTTCTCAAACGCTTCAGCCGTAATCTTTAAAATGTCGGTTACCGCGTCTGTAATAACCGAAAGTTCACGTGTTGCCTCGGGTGAGAAAACAATTTTTTTATCGTGAATTTCCTGTGCGGATTTGGAAAGGTTTACCGCATGGTCGCCCAAACGCTCAAAGTCGCCTATGGTGTGCAATAAATTGGAAATCTGATGGCTGTCGTCCATAGTCAGGCTTTCACGGCTGAGCTTAACCAAATAGGTGCCCAGTTTGTCTTCATAATTGTCAATCTGTTTTTCGGATGTGTGAATTTTTTCGTCTTCTTTTGCATTATAATCGGTTAGCAGGTGCATAGCGCTGAAAAGCGTGCTTTGCGCAAGGTTCATCATCTGAACGGTAACTTTTCTTGCCTGGGACACTGCGACAGCGGGCGTTTCGATTAGGCGTTCGTCCAGAAGCTGAATTTCGCCGGCGTTGTTTTTGTCCGGAATAACGATATAGGCAAGCTTTTCAAGCTGCTTGGTAAAGGGCAGCATGATAAGGGTTGAGAACACGTTAAATGTGGTATGTACAATTGCGATTCCCGCCTCGTTTACAGCCGTGTTTATAAACGTGAAGTGAATAATGGCATGGGCTGCATAAAAGACGATTAAAAATGTGATTGTTCCGATGATATTAAAGCAAAGGTGCACAACCGCAGCGCGTTTTGCGTTCTTATTTGCGCCGATAGAGGATAAAATCGCCGTGATACAGGTGCCGATGTTCTGACCCATAATAATCGGAACGGCGCTTGCATAGCTGACTTTACCCGTTACCGAAAGTGCCTGCAAAATGCCGACCGATGCGGACGAGCTTTGAATAATTGCGGTTAAGAGTGCACCCGTTAAAACGCCGAGTAGCGGGTTTTTAAACAAAAGCAAAATGTTTTGAAATTCGGGAACGTCTTTTAAAGGCTTAACTGCCGAAGTCATCATGTTCATGCCCATCATTAAAACGGCAAAACCTAAAAAAATTGAACCGGTGTATCTTCTGTTTTCATGTTTGCTGAATGAAAAAATAACGCCGATAAATGCCAGAACCATGGAGAAATTCGACGGATTTAACATGTTAATCCACACATTGTCGCCTTCGATTCCCATAAGGCTGATGAGCCATGCGGTGACGGTTGTGCCGATGTTTGCACCCATGATTACGCCAATGGACTGGGACAGTTTCATCAGTCCCGAGTTTACAAAGCCGACCACCATAACGGTTGTGGCGGACGAACTTTGGATAACGGCGGTGACCATTGCGCCCAAAAGCACACCTTTAATCGGGCTGGACGTTAAATTTTCCAGAATGGATTTTAAGCGGCTGCCGCTGCGTTTTTCAAGGCCTTCGCCCATAATGTTCATACCGAAAAGGAAAATGGCAAGGCCGCCGAGCAGGGTCAGGAACGAAAAAATAGTCATAATTTTCTCCAATCTGCAAATACACCGTTTCGTACATTTGCGTGTTTTTCGTTGTTTTTTCGGAAATTTTACCCCAAAATAACCTATAATAATCATAACACGAAAATGTTAAATGCACTATCGGTGTTTTGTTAAATCTATGTAAAATGATAGAGAAAAATACGCAAAATCATTTTTTGCAAAAAGAGAGTTTGAGGAATTTCCCTCAAACTTCCTTTTCTGATTAAAAACTATTTTAAATGGTTTGAAAATGTCGATTTACCGACACGTCTATAAATGGTACCGCATTTTGTATTTTTTGTAATTTTCTTCAAACTGCTTGTCGCCGTCGTTTTTAATGTGATTTAAATATTCATGGGTTTCAAACGAGTCGTTGGCAATCTCCAACAGGCAGACCGCAATGTTTGAGCAATGGTCGGACGCGCGCTCGCAGTTGGCAAGCAAATCGGCAAAAACAAATCCCATTTCAATTGTGCATTTGCTCTTCTGAAGGCGCTGCACGTGGTTGTTCTTCATCTTCTTTTTGAGTCTGTCTATAATTTCCTCAAAGGGCTCGATTTGTTTTGCAAGCTCTAAATCGTCGTTGATCAAAACCTTGGCAGTCAACGCGATAATGTCGTTTACAGCCGAGGTCAAAACTGCAATTTCATGCTGCGCCTCTTCCGAAAAGACAATGTTTTTGCGGTAAATCTCCTCGGCAACGCCCAAAACGTTTACCGAATGGTCGGAAATGCGTTCCACATCGCCGATAACGTGCAAAAGCTTTGTTACCGAATGACTTTCCTCCTGCGAAAGGGATTTGGAAGCAAGCTTTACGAGATAGGAACTCAATTTGTCCTCATACGCGTCTACCATATTCTCGCTGTCGCGGATTGCCTGGGCGGTTTCCGCATTGTAGTGCTGAATCATATCGGTTGCGTTTTTAAAGGATTTTTGCGAAAGAGTCATCATTTCGCCGAGCAGACCACGGCACTTTTCAATCGCAAAGGACGGAACCGAAAGAAAACGTTCGTCCAGTGCGGCAAAGGTTTGGTCTTCTGCCGTCTTTTTGTCTTTAATGGTAAGACAGACGAGTTTTTCGATAAATCCGTAAAACGGCAGCAATACGACTGTTGACAAAATATTAAACAGTGTGTGAATTTCTGCAATGGTCAGTGCCGACGCATAGCCATTCATGAACGGGAACGGGAAAATGCTGTTAATCGCATAGAATGCAACCGAAATGATGATAACGCCGAACAATTTAATATAAAGGCAGGACACTGCAACGCGCTTTGCTCCGGTGTTTCCGTTAATAGACGACAAAATCGGGGTGATGGTCGTGCCGATATTTTGTCCCAAAATAATGGGCAGCGCGGTGGAAACGGGGATGGCACCGGTCAGCGACATTGCCTGCAAAATACCGATTGATGCGGACGAGCTTTGAATAATCGCCGTTAAAATCGTGCCCGACAAAATGCCCATAACGGGGTTGGAAAACATAACCAAAATACGGCTGAACGTTTCGCTGTCTTTTAGGCCGTCCATCGCACTGCTCATGATGTCCATGCCGAACATTAGAATCGCAAAACCGATTAAAATGGTGGCAAGATTCTTCTGGCGGTCGCGCTTTGCCATCATGGTCATTAAAACGCCGACGCACGCCAAAATAGGCGTAAACGAAGTGGGTTTAAAAATTTTAATCCAGAACGAATCGCCGCTTAAGCCGGATAAACTGAGCAGCCAGGACGTTACGGTTGTGCCGACGTTTGCGCCCAAAATGATGCCGATGGTTTGCGACAGTTTCATAATGCCCGAGTTTACAAAGCCGACCAGCATAACGGTGGTTGCAGACGAACTTTGGATGATTGCGGTTACTGCAAAGCCGAGCAGAAAGCCCTTAAAGCGGTTTGAGGTCAGGCGTTCCAAAATGGATTCGAGCTGACCGCCGGACAGCTTTTTAAGCCCCGTCCCCATTTCGTCCATTCCGTACAGAAATAAGGCAAGACCGCCAAGCAGCGTTAGTATTGAGAAAAAGTCCATAATATGTAGTCCCGTAGCCTTTCGTGTTTTACATTTGTTTAACGTGGATTTAACATTCTTATACTATTTTATTATAAAAAACGGGGGTTGTCAAGATGTTTTGTTTGTGATACAATAATTTAAACGCCCCGAAAGGTCGGCGTGCTTGTAAAGAAAGGGAAAACATTTATGCAAAACGACAACACGTTTTTGGGAACCGAACAAATCGGGAGCCTTATGTTTAAGCTGGCGCTGCCATCGGTTGCGGCACAGCTTGTGAATATGCTTTATAATTTGGTGGACCGTATATACATCGGTCATATCCCGAACGAGGGGGCTATGGCGATTACCGGAATCGGCGTGTGCACGCCGATTATTATGTTAATTTCCGCGTTTGCGGCACTGGTCAGCATGGGCGGTGCACCGTATGCTTCTATCTCCATGGGCAAGGGAGATAAAGAGAATGCCGAAAAAATAATGGGCGGCTGTTTCGGCATGCTTATCGGCATTTCGGTGTTGCTTACGATTGTGTTTTATGTGTTCTGCAAGCCGCTGCTTTTGGCGTTCGGCGCAAGCGAAAACACAATTTCGTATGCAGTAGATTATATGAACATTTATGTTTTGGGCACGATTTTCGTACAGGTTGCCCTGGGCATGAACGCGTTTATTACGGCACAGGGATTTGCCAAAATCAGCATGATAACCGTTTTAATCGGCGCAGCTTTGAATATTGTGCTTGACCCGCTGTTTATTTTCGGATTCCATATGGGCGTGCGCGGTGCGGCACTGGCGACGGTTTTGTCTCAGGCGGTTTCGGCGGTGTGGGCAGTGTGGTTTTTATGCGGGAACAAAACGGTTCTCCGTTTGAAAAAGGCATATTTTCTGCCGAAATGGAGTGTGGTTGCGCCTTGCCTTTTGCTTGGGCTTTCGCCCTTTGTGATGAGCGCGACCGAAAGTGCACTGTTTGTGTGCTTTAACTCGTCCCTTTTGGCATACGGCGGGGATATTGCGGTGGGCGCGATGACGATTTTGTCCAGCGTGATGCAGTTTATGATGCTGCCGCTGCAGGGCATGACCCAGGGGGCGCAGCCGATTGTAAGCTACAATTTCGGGGCGAAAAACGCCGAGCGTGTGCAAAAAGCATTCTTCCTGCTTTTGAAAATTGCGGTGGGGTATACATTCCTGCTGTGGGCGATTGTTATGTTGTTCCCGGCTGCATTTGCGCGGATGTTTACCGATAATGCCGAGCTGATTTCCTATGCGGCGTGGGCAATTCGGATATACCTTGGTGTTTCGTGCATTTTCGGCGTGCAGATTGCGTGCCAGCAGACCCTTGTGGCAATCGGAAACGCGAAGATTTCGCTGTTTCTGGCGGTTTTGCGCAAGCTGATTCTTTTAATTCCCATGATTTATATTCTGCCCGCCATATTTGTGCAGAACAAGGCGATGGCGGTTTATCTTGCCGAACCGGTTTCGGACTTTATTGCGGTGACGGTTACGGCAAGTGTGTTTGCGGTTCAGTTTAAAAAAGCGCTGCGGAAAATAGGGTAAAGAGATAAAGAAGACTGCAAAAGACTTTCGTCTTTTGCAGTCTTTTTACAGTACCGGAATTTGTGCCAAATAGTCCGCAAGACGGCTTGTGTCGGTGCCCGAATAGTTGATAACAAGGGTTGCGGTGTTTTGTTTCGGATAGGTGTAGTCGCTTAACGGGGCGACCGAAATGCCCGCATTTTTCAGCATGTTTATAAGCTCCGCGTCGCTTTTTTCCGTCGTAAGGCGTATAAGAAAATGCAGCCCCGAATCTGCTTCTTCTATTTTAGCAATTGCGCCGAAACGGCTGTTTTGCAGGGCGAAAATCAGCTCGTCGCGGCGGGATTTGTAATAGGTTTTCATGCGGTTAATGTGTTTTTCAAAATAACCTTTGCCGATAAATTCCGCAAGCGTTAACTGTTCAAGCGCCGAAACGGTGCAGGAATAAAACCCCATTTCGGATTTATAGTGTGCAGCCATTTTGGACGGCAGAACCATATAGCTTATGCGGATGGCAGGCGATATGGTTTTGGAAAATGTGTTTACATATATCACGTGCTCGCCTCTGTCGGCGCTCATTAAAGTCGGGATGGGTTTGCCCACAAAGCGAAACTCGCTGTCAAATTCGTCTTCTATTATATAGTGCTTTCCCTGTTCTGCCCATGCTAAAAGTTCGGCACGGCGGGAAATGGGCATAACCAGCCCTGTGGGGAAGTGATGAGAGGGACTGATGTGGATAACCGAAATGCGCTTTTTTTCAAGCTCGGCGGTTGTTACGCCGCATTTATCAATATCGGCATATGCACACCGAACGCCAAGGCTTTTATACATATGAACAATGTCGTGATAACCGGGATTTTCCACGCCGTAGGTTAAACTTCTGCCCAAAAACTGTACCAAATACTGATAAAGCGTTTCGGTTCCCGCACCGATGACGATTTGGTCGGGCGAAACCAAAAGTCCGCGGAATGTTCTTAAATGCTCGGCAATTGCCTTGCGGAGAGCAAGTGTTCCGTTATAGGGCATGCGGCTTAAAACGCCGTTTCCCTCGCTTAAAATGCTGCGCGTGAGCTTTGCCCAAACCGAAAAAGGAAAGCGCGATTCGGGAATGGCGTTTGATTTTAAGTCCAGCATTTTTGTACGCGTGTTTTGCTCCTTTTCGTTTTTTTCGGGAGCAGCTGGGGAGGGAGCGGGGATAGGTGCTGCTTTCGGAAAGACAATGTCCGACACGAAATAGCCGCTGCGCTCCTTTGAAAAAATATAGCCTTCCGCCAACAGCTGTGCGTAGGCATTTTCCACCGTGATGACAGCAAGCGTTAAGTGTTTGGCAAGGCTGCGCTTGGAGGGCAGGCGCGTGCCCGGCGCAAGAACGCCCATTGCAATATCGGTTTTTATTTTTTCGTACAGTGCGATATACAGCGGTTTATCCGCTGTTTTTTTTAAGGAATAGGTCAGCATAACGCACTCCAATCTGGTATTAGAAATATATTTTGTTTTGAGTCTTTTAATAGATTCAAATATAGTGTATCATATCGGTAAAGAAAAAGCAAGAGGATTTGCAAGGAAAGGAACGATAAATCATGAAAGCATCAAGCAAAACGGTTAAAATTGTAACGGCGGCGCTGTTTGCGGCGCTTTCCTGCGTGGCAACCATGGTGATTCAGGTGCCCTCGCCCATGAGCGGATATGTGAATTTGGGTGACGGGTTGGTGCTGCTGAGCGGCTTTTTATTGGGGCCGGTCTGGGGTGGCTGTGCGGCAGGCATCGGCACGGCACTGGCAGACCTGTTTTCGGGGTACGGCTACTATGCGCCCGGCACGTTTGTAATTAAATTTTTCATGGCTTTTGCAGCGGCGCTGATTTTGAAAAAGTGCGGTGAGAAAAACAAGTGGGCAGGCTTAGTCAGCGGCGGACTTTTGGCTGAAATGATTATGGTTGCAGGCTATTTCGGTTATGCGGCACTGCTTTTGGGCAAAGGCGTGGGTGCTGCGGCAAGCATTCCCGGCAATGCGATACAGGGCGTGTTCGGCATTGTGGTCGCACTTATTTTGTATCCGGTTTTAAGTAAAATCTTAAACAGAAAAACGGCTTGACAACAAGGCGCAAATGTGATACCATTTTCGTATGGACAGGTCACATGGGCAAGCAAAGTATAAATCCTGCGGTGTGAATGCCGCGGGATTTTTTTGTAAAAGAAAGGAAAATGGACATGAAATGGGCGCTTGTTTTGGAGGGCGGCGCCAGCCGTGCTTATTTTTCGGTTGGCGTTATGGATGTGTTTTTAGAAAACGGATTGATGGCGGACTGTGTAATCGGCGCGTCGGCGGGGATTGCAAACGGTGTTTCCTATGTTTCGGGGCAGAAAGGCAGAAGTTTAATCATCGGCACCAAATACACGGCCGACAAGCGGTATATGGGCATTAAATACCTTTTTAACCGAAAGAACAAGAGTTATTACAATAAAAAATTTGTGTTTGACGAGTTGCCGAACAAAATTCTGCCGTTTGATTATCAGGCGTTTGCGGCGTACCCCGGAAAGGTTTTTGCGGCAGTAACCAACATTGAAACGGGGAAGGTTCAGTATCTTCCCGTAACGGGCGATGATTTGCAGTGGACCGAAATGGTTGCAACTTGCGCGCTGCCCATTTTGTTTCAGCCGGTTGAGATAAACGGAGAAAAATACATGGATGGAGGCATTACAGACCCGATTCCGGCAGACAAAGCGCTTTCAAGCGGGATGGATAGGACGGTTATTTTGCTTACCCGCGAGCGGAATTATGTGAAAGAAGACGAGCCGGCGCTGGGCATTTCGGCATTTTTATATCGGAAATATCCGCATTTTGCGCGCGCTTTAAAAAAGAGGACCGATACATATAATCTGGCGCATGCGCATGCATTGGATTTGGAGCGGGAAGGCAAAGCCTTTATCATTTGCCCCGGCGAAACGGCGGACTGGCACCGCACCGAATCAAGCCCCGAGAAAATTCTTGAAATTTACAATGCGGGCAGAAAAGCGGCGGAGGATAATTTGGAAAAGCTGAAAAAATTCCTGAATAACAAATAAAATGTGATGCGCCGAAAAGCAAACGCTTTTC